>JAEMPZ010000233.1 GCA_022759065.1 Acidobacteriota bacterium
TCATAGCGGAATATTCCCGTGCTTCTTGGGCGGCGTCCATTCCCGCTTGTTTCGCAGAAGCTTCAGCGCCCTGATGAGTTTTCGCCTTGTCTGCGATGGGAAGATAACTTCGTCAATAAAGCCCTTTCGGGCCGCGACGTATGGGTTGGCCTGGGTTTGGCGGAACTCCTCCACCCTCTCGCGGCGGAAAGCCTCCGGATCGCCCGCCTCCGCCAACTCGCGCTTGAAAAGAATGTTCACCGCGCCCTCCGGCCCCATGACCGCTATTTCCGCCGTCGGATAGGCGAAGTTGACATCGGCGCGGATATGTTTGCTCGCCATGACGCAGTAGGCGCCGCCGTAAGCTTTCCTTGTGATGACGGTGATTTTGGGAACCGTCGCCTCGGCGAACGCGAAGAGGAGCTTCGCGCCGTGGACAATGATTCCGCCGTGTTCCTGAGCGCGCCCCGGAAGAAATCCCGGGACGTCCTCGAACGTGACGAGTGGAATGTTGAAGCAGTCGCAGAACCTCACGAAACGCGCGCCCTTGGTGGAGCTTTTGATGTCGAGAACGCCCGCCAGGTAGGCGGGCTGGTTGGCGACCACGCCTACGGGGCGCCCGCCGAGCCTTGCAAAGCCGACGATGAGATTGGGCGCGAAATCGGGATGGATTTCGAAGAACTCTCCGTCGTCAACGACCCGGTGAATCAGCGCCTTCATGTCGTATGGAAGGTTGGGATTTTCCGGAACGATGGAGTTTAGCTCCTCATCGGCGCGGTCATCGGGATCGCTCGTCCGGCGAAACGGAGGATCCTCTGCGTTGTTTTGCGGAAGAAACGAGAGCAGCGCCCTGACGAAGGAAAGCGACTGGGCGTCGTCCCGCCCGACAAGGTGAGCGACGCCTGAAATGGAAGCGTGCGTGGAGGCCCCGCCCAGCTCCTCCATCGAAATTTCCTCGTGAAGAACCGTCCTGATGACATCCGGCCCCGTAATGAACATGTAGGAGGTTTTTTCCGTCATCACGACGAAATCGGTTATTGCCGGGCTGTAAACGGCCCCGCCCGCGCAAGGCCCCATGATAAGCGAAATTTGGGGGACCACGCCCGAAGCCAGAGTGTTCCTCAAAAATATCTCGGCATAGCCGGCGAGGGAGCCCACGCCCTCCTGAATGCGCGCCCCTCCGGAATCGTTGATGCCTATAAGTGGCGCCCCGACCTTAATCGCCAGGTCCATTATCTTGCATATCTTTTTGGCGTTGGATTCGGAAAGCGAGCCGCCGAAAACGGTGAAGTCGTTGGCGAAGAGAAAAACGGTTCGGCCATCCACCCTCCCGGAACCGGTCACAACGCCGTCCCCGGGAATTCGCTTTCCCTCCATCCCGAAGTCGTGGCATTCGTGCTCCACCAGAGCGTCCGTCTCTTCAAAAGAGCCTGGATCAACCAGAAGGTCAATGCGCTCGCGGGCCGTGAGTTTTCCCGCGGCGTGCTGGGCAGCGAGCCGCTCGGGGCCTCCTCCGGCGGCGGCCGCGCTTAGCTTTTCTTCAAGGGCCTTTTGGCGGTTATCCATCTAGGGGATCTCCGTAAAGGAACGGTACGTCATGGCGGCCACCGCGTCGCGGTACTTCTGGTCAACAGGCTTGTTGAGGTACTGGCGGGTGAAATCCAAGAGCTTGCGGGCTTCAGCATCGTTTTTATCGGCGTCCATCAAGTCCCGAAGATTCTTCTCCGCCCCCCGCGGATTCTCGCTCTTCAAGTCCCGCACCGCCCAATTGTAATATCCGTTTCTCAGCAGCGCGCGAACCGAGTTGGCCTTTCCAAGCTGCCTGGCAAGCGTATCGTCCGGATAGATCAGGCGCCAGGCCAGCCGGAGGCTTTCGGCGTAATCCCCGTCCCTGAACGACTTGACCGACGCCTGATAGTCTTTGAGGAACTTGCCGTTTTTCGCCTCTTCCTCCTGCTGTTTCTGCTGCGCCGCGCGAACCACATCCAGGCCGGAGAGAGCGTCCTGGTTTACGGCGTCTTGCGCGAGAACTTGCTTGTAGAGCGAGATGGCCTTCTCAAAATCTTTTGAAGCGGCCGCCGCGCCGGCCGCTCTCAGAAGCTCTTCCTTCGATAAGGTTGGCGCGACAGGGGCGGCCGGCTGCTGCGCCGGCGCGGCTTCAGGCGCTCGGCGAGGCGGTGGGGCGGCGTGAGCCGGAGCTTCCGTGTGTTCGCCGCCGCCGAACAGCTTTGGAATAAAGAGCAGCGCCAAGCCAATGAGCAGCAGCGCGGCGGCGCCCCCAAGGATCAGCGCCAGGCTGGGCCCCTTCTTCTTCGCGGCAGCCGCCCTGACCGATATTCCACCGGCCGGCGCCGGTGGCGCCGGCGATGCTTGCGGCAAAACGGGAACGGCTTGAGGCGGCTTCGCGACTGGCTCGTCAAACTTAAACTCTTCGGAAAGCGGCCCGCTCCCGAAAGGCTGGGCAGGCTTTGCCGCTGGGGCGGGCGGCATCTCGTTTGTTAGGTTCGTTTCGAGCTCGAAGCCCTCGAAGCCTGCCTCCTTGGCCTCGGGTTCTTGTGAAAGATTGAGCCCTCCCTCCAGTTCAAATCCGGCCGAAGGCGCCTCCGTCGTGCTCGCCGTTTGTCCGGGGGAGGATTCAACTGGCAGTTTCGACAGATAGTACTGCGCCTCGCGGTGCCCGGGCGAAAGCTGAAGTATCTTCTCGAGCAGCGGCTTGGCGCGAACAAAGTCCTGGGCGTTGAAGGCCGCAATGGCCTCGTTCAGGCTGTATTCCAGCTCCCCCTGATTGGAGTTCAAAGCCGCGCGGGCCTGGTCAATAAGCGTTTGAGCCTCGCCGTTTTCCTCGTCGAGAATAAAGACCCTCGTCCAGACATCAATCGCATCCTGGACGCGGCCTTGAGCTTGAAGCGATTTTCCTTCCTCGATATATTGGCGGATTTTCTCCTGTTCGGCGGGCGAAAGTTTTGGCGCGCCCGCGCCGCTTGGCCCTGCAAGGCGGGTAGCCTCGGCGGGTGAATTCGGCAAGGGGGCGATTTCCGGCATGGCCCCAAAGTCAAAAGGCTGTAACGCGGGCAGCTCTGCGGGTTCAGCAGGCTCCGAGAAAGGCTGAGCGCCCGTGGAGGAAAGCTCCTGAAGAGGAGCGCCCTTCTCAAGATCCGAGCCGAAGTCGAACTCGTTCGGCCCCGCTGGGGCGCCCCCGGCAAATGGGGAAGAAGGCGCCAGCTTGGCCTGGAGCTCCAAAGCGGCCGCGTGGCCCGGGACGATTTTGAGAACTTCAGCCACGATGCGTTCCGCGGCCTCCCTCTGGCCCTGCTCCAAAAGGCTGCCAGCCTTCTTGATTTTCTCCGTGACCTGCATCTCAAGCATCATGCGCTCCTGAATTTCCATCAGCGCCTGCCTGATTTCCGCGTCATTCGGGTTTTCCTGGAAGGCCTTCTTCAATAGAGCCATGGCCTCTTGAAGGTGGCCTGCCCCCGCCATTTGCCGCGCCGACTGAACGCTTGGATGTGACATAGTCATACCTCCCTCACCCGTATAGTTTACACCCTCTTTTCAACGATTGCAGTGTGGGGTATGCTGGCGGCTGGAGGCTGGCATGAAGTTGCTTTTGGGCGCCGACCACGCGGGATTCGAGCTGAAGGAGCACGTGAAGAAGTTTCTCGAAAGCCTCGGGCACGTCGTGCTGGATGAGGGGACTCACTCGGAGGAATCTGTTGACTACCCCTATTTCGCGCAGGCGGTTTGCCGCAGATTGCTCGCAAAAGAGGCCGACCGCGCCGTGCTGGTCTGTGGCTCCGGCGTTGGCATGAGCATGGCGGCCAACCGTTACAAAGGAATCAGGGCCGTCCTTTGCACGGGCCTGTACATCGCCAGGTACTCAAGGCTTCACAATGACGCCAACGTCCTTTGCCTGCCGGGGCGGCTCATGGGCAAAGGGCTCGCGGAAGAGGTCGTGCGGACGTGGCTGGAAACACCCTTCGAAGGGGGGCGCCACCAGCGCCGCGTGGAAGAGATGGACGCCACAAAAGGCTAGCGAAGCCTGCCTGTGGGACTTTGATAGGGGGTTACGATGCGGTTTGACGAAATCTGGGAAAGTGATCCGGAAGTGGCAAGGGCGCTCGCCGGCGAAATCAGGCGGCAGGACGACCACCTGGAAATGATCGCGAGCGAGAACTTCGTATCCGAGGCGGTGCTTGAAGCCGCCGGGTCGGTCTTCACCAACAAGTACGCCGAGGGGTACCCGGCGAAAAGATACTACGGCGGCTGCTCGTACACCGACGTGGTTGAAAACCTGGCGATTGAGCGGGCGAAAGCGCTTTTCGGGGCCGAACACGCCAACGTCCAGCCCCACTCCGGCTCCCAGGCCAACATGGCCGTGTATATGGCCTGCCTCGAGCCGGGGGACACCGTCTTCGGAATGGACCTTTCGCACGGCGGCCACTTGACGCACGGCCACGAGCTCTCTTTCTCCGGGCGGCTCTACAAGTTTGTCCACTACGGGGTTTCCAAAGAGACCGAGAGGATAGATTACGACGCCCTCGAGGCGCTGGCCGTCGAGCACAGGCCCAAACTTGTGGTCGTTGGCGCCAGCGCCTATCCGCGATTTTTCGATTTTCCGCGCCTCTGGGACATGGCTCAAAAGCACGGCTTTCTTCTGATGGTTGACATGGCTCACGTCGCCGGCCTTGTCGCGGCGGGCGTCCATCCGACGCCCGTCCCATACGCCCATTTCGTCACGACCACGACCCACAAGACGCTTCGAGGGCCGCGAGCGGGCCTCGTGCTTTGCAAGAAGGAGTTTGCCAAGGACCTTGACCGCTCGGTGTTCCCCGGAATTCAGGGGGGGCCGCTGGTTCATGTCATCGCGGCCAAGGCGGTCGCCCTCAAAGAAGCTTCAACGCCTCAGTTCAAGGCGTACGCGGCCCAGGTTGTTTCCAACAGCAAATTCTTATGCGAAGCGCTCAAGGCAAAGGGCTGGAGGATTGTCTCTGGAGGGACGGACAACCACCTCTTCCTCATGGACGTTTTTTCAAGAGGCATTACCGGCAAGCAGGCGCAGGCCGCTCTCGAGGACGCCGGAATAACCGTCAACAAAAACACGATTCCGTTTGACACCCAGAAACCGTTCGTGGCCAGTGGAGTCAGGATTGGCACGCCGGCGATAACGACGCGGGGCATGAAAGAAGATGAGATGGCCATTATCGCGGGATTGATTGACAGGGCGCTCTGCAATTGGCAGGAGGCGTCAGTCCTCGCCGCCGTAAGAGCCGAGGTCGAATCGCTTTGCAGCCGTTTTCCCCTGTACCCCCATTTGAGGGAGCAGATTCCGGAGGGATTTTAAGATGCTTCCGCTGCTTCTGGCCGCGCCGGAAGGGCGGCCGGCAAGGCTTCTTGGCCGCAGTCCTTCCTTTCTGATGGTGCTGCAAAATTTGCGCTCCGTCGGTTGGCCTTGCGTCCTGCACGATGAAAAAGGCGGCGGCCCCATGGCCGGGTTCCCCGGCCTTCAGGTTGCCACTACCCCCCCGCCAGCGCCCGCGCTAAGACAGTCATCGCTCGTGCTGATCGGAGGCGATTGCGCCCCTGGCTGGCGCGAGGCGGCGCGCCGCGACCTCGAGGGATCGGGCATCCCATTCTGGGACGAGGCGGACTTGAAATGCTCCACGCTCGCATTTCCGAAATGGCTCCAAGGCCGGGAACTCTCCGCCGCTTTCTGGGCGGGAGGAGGCGTTGAGCCTTGGCAGGAAAGCCTGGCGGCCTCTTTTCTTGCCGGAACAGAATCATTGATGGCGGGGTTTCTGGAGCTTGCGGGGGAACTTGCCCCTCTTTTTGAAGGCATGGACGAGGTTACATTTCGGGATAAAGTGGTCAGCCAGATGACAAGGCCCGAGATTCTCGCCCTCTTGCTCAAAGGCCAGCGCTCGCAGGCCAAAACGGCGGTCCTCAAGATCGTAGGCTCAACCACAAGAACGCTTTGATCTCCCTGGAGGAAAAATGACCAAACCCACCAAAGAGCAGGTGCTCGGCGCGCTCAAAGCGGTCGAGGACCCGGATTTTCACAAAGACATCGTCACCCTCGGCTTCGTCAAGGACGTTGCAATAGGCGCGGACACAGTATCCGTGCGCCTGGTATTGACCACTCCCGCGTGCCCCGTCAAGGAGATGTTCCGCGACAGAGTCGAGGAGGAAATACGGAAGCTTTGGCCCGAAGTGCGGGCCGTCGGCGTGACGATGGAGGCCCAAGTCCAGAGGGCGCCCCAGGCGCCGTTGGTCGAAAACCTCCTTCCGCAAGCCAAGGTCATCATCGCCGTCGCTTCCGGCAAGGGCGGCGTCGGCAAGTCCACGGTTGCGGCCAACTTGGCAGTGGCTTTGGCCCAAACTGGGGCTAAGACCGGCCTTTTGGACGCCGATATCTACGGGCCTTCGATGGGCATTATGCTTGGCGTGAAGGAGCAGCCCAAGGTGGACGAAGCGATCGAAAAGATGATTCCGATTGATGTCCACGGGCTGAAGGTAATGTCCCTTGGCTTTCTGCTCGACCCAAATACGCCTGTTATCTGGCGGGGGCCGATGGTGATGAAGGCCCTGGAACAGCTTCTCAAGGATGTCGTCTGGCCGGAGCTCGATTACATGGTCGTGGACCTGCCCCCCGGCACCGGCGACGCGCAGATAACCCTCACTCAGAAAGTCCCCCTTTCTGGAGCCGTGATAGTGACCACCCCCAACGAGGTCGCGCTCATTGACGCGAGAAAGGGACTGGTCATGTTCCAGAAGGTCAACGTTCCGGTTCTCGGCATCGTGGAGAACATGTCATACTTCGTCTGTCCTCACTGTGGAAAAGAGACCGACGTCTTTTCGCGCGGGGGCGGCGAGCGCACAGCCAGAGAGCTGGGCGTGCCCTTTCTGGGCGGCATTCCGCTTGACGCGGCGGTTCGCGCGACGGGCGATGGCGGGACGCCGGTTGTCTTGTCGGCGCCGAAGTCCGCGGTCGCGGGAGCTTTTCGTTCTCTTGCCGAAAAAGTGGCCCAGCAGGCGAGCATACTGGCTGGAGCGAACCGCTAGGTGGGAGCGCCATTGGCCAAAAAAAAGGTTCAGGAAGAGCACGATGTCCCTGTGATCATGGAGCGGCCAGTCACCATTGATGGCTTTTTCGGCCACGCGAGGCAGGTCGCTCTCCTTGGCCGGCTGCTGGAAAAGGGGATGGTCTCGTCATCGCTGCTTTTCTCCGGCCCGGCTTCGGTGGGCAAGGCCAGCCTTGCTTTCAGGCTGGCGGCTGCCCTGCAGTGCAAAGCGCCGCTGCCATGGGCGTGCGGCCGGTGCCCTTCGTGCCTCAAAGCCCAAAAAGGAGTTCACCCGGACATCAGGTTCATAACCCTCGAGGTGAACGAAGACACCGGCAAGGAGCGCAAGGAGATCCTCGTCCGCCAGGCCAGGGAGGACATCATCGGGCACCTCTCGCTTCCTCCCTACGAGGGGCGCAAACTCATATTCATAGTGGACCCCGCCGAGGCGATGAACGCCGAAACGCAAAACGCCCTTTTGAAGTCACTCGAAGAGCCTCCCGCGTACGCGCAGTTCATTCTCGTTTCAGCCAATGCGGCAAACCTCTTGCCCACGGTCCGCTCACGCTGCCAGGAGGTCACTTTCGGCCTTGTTCCCCAAAAGACGCTTCAAACGATAGCTTTGGCCGCCGGGCTTGAAGGCGCGGAGGCAAAGGAGGCCATTTCATCCTCCGCCGGGGCCCCCGGCGTGATCTTCTCGGGAAGCTGGAGGGAGGCCGCGAAGCGCCGGGAGCGGCTCCTTGCCCTCTTGCAGTTTGGGCTTCAGGCCGAACAGTACCCGAAACTTGCGCCCATGATGGAGGAACTGGCCAAAGAGCCGCCTCGCGCCGTTTTGGCCGAGGCGCTTAGAATAACCGCGGAAGCCCGAAGGGCTCTTTCTTTGAAAGGCGGGGGACCCAATCAGCAAATGAGCAAGGCCGCGAAAGCCAGGGGGGAGCATTCACTCAGCCGGATTGCGGAGCGCCTGGCCGAGGCCCCTGCCCACATTGAACGCAATGTCAACCCCCGCCTGTTGCTTGAAAGGGTGTTTCTGGCGCCATGACTTGACTAAAGCCTTCCCAGGTCCCTATATTGAGACCGGAGGTGAAGGTGTTTCTTCAAGTACGCGTTCAAGGCCTTTTTCTCGACCCCATAACCGAACGGCCGATACTCGTGCTCAGGTACGAGGAGGGTAACCGCTTTCTCCCCATATGGATAGGCGCGCCAGAGGCTAACGCGATCGCCCTGCGCCTTGAAGGAGTCGAAGTCCCGAGGCCGATGACGCACGACCTGATTCAGGGCATCCTGGAAAAGCTTTCCGCCAAAGTGGCCAAAGTCCTGATATGCGACCTGCAGGAAAACACCTACTTCGCCCAGATCGTCCTAAGCGCGAATGGCCAGGAGACGACGATTGACGCACGCCCATCGGACGCGGTCGCCTTGGCTGTCAGAACCGGCGCTCCTATTTTCGTGCGCGACGAGATATTTGACCGCGCGGCGGAGACGTCGGAACCGACGAGCGCCGAGGAGCAGGTCCAACGGTGGCTGGAAGGGCTTGCGCCGGAAGACCTTGGGCGATACGAGATGTAGGGCGTGGGCATCGCGACGCCAGCGAAACCGGCCCTCTTTTTCTGCGCGCTGACTTACGGGGAGGAAGGCGTCGCGCGGGCCGCGGGCGCGGAGCTTAATAATATCCTGGGAGCCGCCGCCATTGACATGGCTCCGTTTCCGTTTTCCTTCACCAACTACTATGAGGAAGAAATGGGGACCGGGCTATGGAAGGCCGTGCGAATATTCTCGGCTCCCAGGGATCCTCAAGATCTTGCCGAGATCAAGCTTCAGACGAACGCGATCGAAGCTGCGCTGGCCGCGCCAGGCGGCAAGAGAAGGGTCAACCTCGACCCCGGATATCTCACGCTGGCCAAGGTGGTGCTGGCGACGACCAAGGATTTCAGCCACCGCATATACCTGCGGGGGGGAGTTTACGCCGAAGTGACCCTGTCAGCGCGCGACGGCGCCTTTCAGCCACATCCCTGGACCTATCCTGACTACAGGCAGGAAAGTGTGCGACAATTCTTTTGGAAGGCGAGGAATCTTCTCGCGGTTCAAAGGGCTGAGAAATAGGGAGGGCGAGATGGCTTACATGGGTGGTTCAGCCTATGCGATGGCAAATTCGCTGATGGAAGGATACCTTTTGCCATCCCCGACGACGCTCAAACGCCTCACGGTGGAAGAGCTTCGGGCGCTTCAATTCGAGCTGGACAAACTTGCCAAGGATCAGCGCTCCATCGTTCCCGACCAGGCCGACACGGTGGCTCTGCAAAAACGCAACCAGCGCATCCTCAAACTCAATCAGGCCAACATGGTGATATCCAACTTCCTCCAACTGCGGCAAAAAGGCCTGGCGTAAAAGTTGCTCGGTCACTGCTGTCCAAAACAATTTTCCCGGCGATGCTTACTGTAGCAATGACGGGA
>JAEMPZ010000138.1:0-1383 GCA_022759065.1 Acidobacteriota bacterium
GCCTTCCCATGCTCACGTACTTGAACCCGGCGTCGCGAAGCTGGGCCGGGTCGTAGAGGTTTCTCAAATCAATTACGACGGGCTTTTTGAGCGCCTGCTTGACCTTGTCCCAATCCAGGCTCTTGAACTCGTTCCACTCCGTAGCTACGACGAGCGCGCTCGCGCCTTCTGCCGCCTGGTAAGGATCTGGGAAAGCCTGAATCCGGGGAACCTCCTTGAGCGCGTTCTTTGCGGCGGCCGGGTCGTGGGCGCGCACGCTTGCTCCTCGCTCGATTAGCCGCTTGGCGATCTTAATCGCGGGGGATTCCCTGACGTCGTCGGTGTCGCCCTTGAAGGCGAGCCCGAGCATGGCGATGGACAATCCCTTTAACGAACCCGCCGCGTCCTCGATCTTGGCAACGGCCCGCGCCACCTGGTCCTCGTTGGCTTCAACGGCCGCCTCGACTACTTTCAACTTGACGCCGTTGGCCTTTGCGACGTCAATAAGCGCGCGAGTGTCTTTTGGAAAACAGGAGCCACCGTAGCCGGGACCCGGCTGGAGAAATCGCGGGCCGATGCGGCTGTCCATCCCCATCCCCTTCGAGACCATCATCACGTCGGCGCCCACGGCTTCGCAAAGCCTTGAGATTTCGTTGATGAAGGTGATCTTTACCGCCAAAAAACCGTTGCTCGCGTACTTGATAAGCTCGGCCGTCGCGCGGTTGGTGACCACTATCGGCGCGTCCTTCTCGCGCATCGGCTTGTAGAGCCTTAGAAGGATGTCGAGCCCCTTTGGGTCGTCGCAGCCAAGGACGATCCGGTCCGGATTCAAAAAGTCGCCGACGGCGCAACCTTCGCGCAGAAACTCCGGGTTGCTGGCAACGGCAAAGGTCTCTTTCGGGTGGTCCTTCGCCAGAATGGCTTCTATCTTTGCGCCTGTACCGACCGGAACCGTGCTCTTCGTGACCACTACCTGGTAGCCCTCGTGGCACTTGGAAATCGTTCGCACGGCGTCGAAGACGTAGGTCATATCGGCGCTTCCGTCGGGGGCGGGAGGCGTTCCAACCGCTAAAAAGACGACCTCGGCGCCTGGTATTGTCGCCTCAACCTCAGAGGAGAAGTGGAGCCGGCCGGCGGCCACCCCCTTCTTGATCAACTCTTCAAGCCCCGGTTCGTAAATGGGACACTCCCCGCCTTTGAGCCTCTCGATTTTCCCGGCGTCAATGTCGGCGCAGGTTACATCCAGCCCGAAGTGGGCAAGGCATGTTCCCGTGACAAGCCCGACGTATCCAGTCCCTATAACGGTCACTTTCATTGGCGATGCTCCTTTTGATTAGCTGTGAGAGCCATTCTGTTTAGGCTGTAAAAGGCAAGTATGAAGTTTGAATTATGAAGGATGAAGTG
>JAEMPZ010000138.1:1483-9465 GCA_022759065.1 Acidobacteriota bacterium
CTTCATACTTCCGCCTTCATACTTCATACTTCTCATCCTAGCAGCCTATTCTCGTCCATTTGCGGCCACCATTCCAGTCCTAATGCGCCGTTGTAGCCCTGTACCAGCCGATGAACTCGCGGAGGCCCTCTTCCAGTTGGACCGACGGCGCAAAATCCAAAAGCCGCCTCGCCTTGGAGACATCCGCGAAAGTCCGCGGCACGTCTCCGGGCTGCATCGGCTTCTCAACAATGACGGCTTTCCTGCCCAAAAGCTCCTCTATCATCGAAATGAGGCGCCCAAGCGGCGTGGTCTGAGCGCCGCCGATGTTGATTATCTCATACCCCGAAACCCGCTCCAGTGCCCGTTCCACGCCGGCTACTATGTCCGAAACGTAGGTATAGTCGCGCTGGGCGGAACCGTCTCCGAATCGCTCAATGGCCTCCCCCGCTTCAATCTTCGTGACGAACTTGTGAATGGCCATGTCGGGCCGCTGCCTGGGGCCATAGACGGTGAAGAAGCGAAGCGCCCAGATATCGAGGCCGTAAAGGTGGTGGTAAGAGTGGCAGAGCGCCTCGCAGGCGAGTTTTGTCGCGGCGTAAGGGGAGAGCGGCCTTGAAGCCGGGTCGTCCTCTCGAAATGGCACCGAGTTGCGGCCCCCGTACACGCTGGAAGTTGACGCGAACACCAGCCGCTTGGGGCCGAGTTCCCGAAGCGCCTCAAGCACGTTGAGCGTGGCCATGTAGTTGAGCTCGGCGTAAGCGCGAGGCTCCGCTATCGAGCGGCGGACTCCTCCGCGCCCGGCCAGGTGCGCCACCGCGTCAAACCCGCGCCCGACCAGGCCTCTCGTGAAACCAGCGTCCCTGAGATCGCCCTCCACGAAGCAAAACGACGGGGACAAAGCCGCCGCCTTGATGTTGCGCTCTTTTACCGCCCTGTCGTAGTAGGGGTCGAAGTTGTCAACGCCAACGACCTCGTGGCCCGACGCAAGAAGCGCGTCGCAGAGGTGCGAGCCGATAAACCCAGCGGCGCCGGTGACGAGTATCCTCATGGCCAAATTCCGAAATGCAATAAGGCGCGCTTCTTTTGTTCCTGGCCCCTGACGCCCGCCCCCTGGCGCCTCAGCCTCATAATTCCGCCTTCATACTCCATGCTTTCCTCCAGCCTTCTCTTGCTAAAAGCTCGTCTTCATCCATTCGTAGCCACCTTGGCGCTCAAATCGAGGAGATTGGGGTCATGGTTTCGTTTTCTCTTTTTCCTTGGCGCTTCGCGCCGCGTCCTCCGCCTTTTTGCGAAGATACCACTGCACCAGCGACGATTTGCGTATCCCATCCGCCACGGCCGAGAGAGTGTCGTAGACCGACCTGTCGTTGACGAGCGCGCCAAGCGTTCCCTGGCCCTGGTCCGCCTTGCGGAGGATTGAAGCCATCGAATCGCTCATGCTCAAGAGGTTTTGTGCCAGATGTTCCCCGTACTGGTCATCCATCAGCAGCCTGTTTCCAAGCGTGCCCGGTTTCTGGAGGGAATCGGCGACTTTGGCAAGCCCCTCGGAGGCACGAGCCAGGTTGGCGACGATCGCCTCCCCCTGTCCCTTCTTCGAAATCAGCGCGCCGGCGCCCCCGCGCCCCTCCTGCACGTCGCCCAAAAGCTCATTCAGGCGGCGAAGCGATTCAGAAAGGTCCTGCGCCGTCTGCTCTCCGTAGGCCCTGTCGGCAAGCATTTTCCCGGCGAAACCATGCCCGCCGGCTATGGCGCTGCTCACGCTATCAAGGCTTTTTGCTATGCTTCCTAAGTGGTCAACCGTCTCCTGCCCAAGCTTTGGGTCTCGCAGAAGCCGCGCGACCACGCCGTCGCCCTCGTTTATGTTAGTCAGAAGCTTGTTGAGGTTGTCGCTCAGGTCCTGGATCCCCTGGATTACGTCCTGCGCCCCGCGGCCCAGCGCTTCCAGGTTGATCGCCGGATCAATCGGTATCTCGTTCCCCGGAAGAATGTTCGGCGCGGTAAGGCTTTCCTTCTGGGGCGTGGCGAGCGACAGGAACTTGTCCCCCAACAGGCCGAGGCTCTTGATCGAGGCGCGGGTAGTCGAACGAATTCTTGGCGCCAGGCTGGCGCTTATCTTATAGCGCACCATGACCTTTGGAGAATCAGGGTCCGAACTGAACTCCAATCTCGATACGTACCCCACTTCCATGCCCTGGAACCATACGCCGCTGCCCTCCTTGAGCCCGGCCGCGTCTGGAAAAAGGCTGTAGTATTCAATTTTGCGTTCGAAGAGCTTGTGGCGGCTGGTTATGCCGACGATTGCGGCCGCCGCCACCAGAAGGGCGAGCGCCGCCACCATGCCGATGCGCAAAAGCAGTCCTTCACGGTTCTCGTTCATCGAGGCTCCTTCCTTCTATGAAGCCCCGAAGGACGGGGTTGTCCGTCTTCCGGGCCTCTTCCGGCGTCCCCACGAAGGCCATGCGGCCTTCATAAAGGAATGCCACGCGGTCCCCCACTCTGAACATTGACTGTATGTCATGCGTGACGATGACCGATGTGACTCCCAACATTTTCTGAAGCCGCCTGATCAGGCGGTTGATGGTGTCCGCTGTCACGGGGTCGAGCCCCGACGTGGGTTCGTCGTACAGGATGCAGCGCGGCTCCGCGACAATAGCCCTTGCGAGGGCGACGCGCTTGCGCATGCCGCCAGAAAGGTCGGCCGGGGAGAGCCGTTCCGTCCCCTGCAAGCCGACCACCTCCAGTTTTTCCCCCACGCGCCTTGCAACTTCCTTTTCGTCGCACAGCCGCTGTTCTCTGAGAGGAAAAGCGACGTTGTCGAAAACGGACATCGAGTCAAATAGCGCGCCCCACTGAAAAACGTAGGTGATCTTGCGCCTAACCTCCATCCACTCTGCTTCGGTATATCCAGTAACCTCCTGGCCTTCGACGAAAATGGAGCCGCCGTCAGATTCCAAAAGCCCGATTGCGAGTTTCAACATGACCGACTTGCCGGAACCGGAGCCGCCAAGGATGACGAGCGACTCGCCGGGCGCCACGGCCAAGTCCACCCCCCTCAGGACTTTGTTGTCCCCGAAAGACTTGCGGATGCCCTTGTATTCAATGAATGGCTGCATGTCAGAAGACCAGAAAGAGCTTGGTAAGGAAAAAGTTCGATATGAGGATTACGATCGAGCTGACGACCACCGTGCCCGTCGTGGAACGGCCGACGCCGTCGGCGCCGCCTTCCGTTTTCATCCCGTTGAAACAGCCGATGAGCACTATGAAGGCCGCGAAGACGAATGTTTTCCCAAGCCCGGAAAAGATGTCGTGAAACGTCAGCAGCCTGAACGCATGTATGACGTAGAATCGCCCGGCGATCCGCAACTGAAAGTATGAAATTATCCAGCCGCCGATAACGCCCATCGCGTCCGCTATCAGAACCAGGGTTGGCAACATGAAAAAAAAGGCGATGAACCTCGGGACGACAAGCTTTCTGACCGGGTCAGCCCCCATGGCCCTCATTGCGTCAATCTGCTCCGTGACATTCATGGAGCCTATTTCCGCTGTTATCCCGGCGCCGACCCTGCCTCCAACCATAAGAGAAATCAGAACGGGGGCAAGCTCCCTGACCATGGAAATGGTGACCGCTTCGCCAACGTACAGCTTGGCCCCAAAAGCCTCCAGGGCATAGGCGCCCTGGATGGCAAGGACCATTCCAATAAACGTCGAGGCGATCAGAACAATCGAGAGAGACTGCACACCCAAAACATTCATCTGGTAAAGGATCAGGTCCCACTCCCACGGCGGAGTAAGCAGCGCCCTGGCCGCCCTCCCAGTAAGGAGCGTGATGCCGCCCAAGTATTCGAGCCCAAGCCGCAAACGGGCCATGCGGAGGCCAACCATGCCCTTCCTCCCTGCAAAGCTTATCCCGCCGAGCTTCACAGGTCAAGCCCGCAAAGGGATGAGGCAAAAAAGCGAGAGAGTGAGAAAGTTAGAAAGTGAGAGGGTGAAAGATGCGCATGAATGCGCGGTAATTGCATTTGTTGACCTTCTTACTTTCTCACTCTCTTACTTTCTTACTCTCTTACACTCCCCTTGCGCTTGCAGACGCAACCGCCCCTCGGCCCCGCCGCCATTTTGGACAGGCAGGACGATCTGCGATAGAATAACTAGCTTTGGGAGGCGAGATGCTCCTTGTTCTTAAAGAGACCATAAGCGGCGGCGAGCGGGACTCGCTGAAAGCGCGGCTTGCTTCCTGGGGAGCGGTTTGCGCGGTCCTGAAGCTTGGCGGGCGGGAGGCGTGGTCGCTGCAGGGCGGCATGCCGCCGGTTCTTGATTGCGATCTGCTGCCCGGCGTCGAGCGCGTCATCCCTCCGGGCGAAAGCTTTTTTTTGGCTTCGCGTTCCTTTCATCCTGCTTCAACACAGTTTTCCCTTGGAACAGCCGTTGCGGGGGGAAACCGTTTTCTCCTCGCCGCCGGGCCGTGCGCCGTCGAATCCCAGGAACAAATGGCGATTTGCGCTCAAGCCGCCAAAGCGGCCGGAGCGGCCATCCTTCGGGGGGGCTCATTCAAGCCAAGAACCAGCCCCTATTCTTTCCAGGGGCTCGGCGCAAAGGGACTTGAAATTCACCGGTCGGCGGCGGACAGCCACGGCCTCTTAATGATGAGCGAGGTGCTCGACCGGCAAGACCTGCCGGTGGTCAGCGAAATCGCCGACATCCTTCAGGTGGGAAGCAGGAACATGCAGAACTTCCCGCTCCTGAAGGCGCTGGGGCAGCAGAAGAAGCCCGTGCTTCTGAAGCGCGGCCTCGCGGCGACGCGGGAGGAGTTTCTTCTCGCGGCGGAGTACATCCTCGCCGAGGGAAACGAGCGCGTCATGCTTTGCGAGCGGGGAGTCCGCTCCTTCGACCCCGCGCTCAGGCACACTCTGGATCTCGGCTCGGTGGTCCTTCTTAAAGAGATGACCCACCTTCCTGTCCTTGTTGATCCTTCGCACGCGGCGGGCCGAAGGGAACTGGTGCTCCCGATGGCGAGGGCCGCCGCCGCCGCGGGCGCCGACGGCCTTATGATCGAGATTCACCCCGACCCTGCGAACGCCCTCTCCGACGGCCCGCAGGCGCTGCTTCCAGGAGAACTGGCGACGCTGCGCGCCGACCTTGAGCGCATCCTCCCCGTTACCGGCAAGTCCTTTGGAGGCCAAGCGTGATCCGCCTTACGAATACCATGACCAGGCGCGTAGAGGAGTTCAGGCCGCTTGTCGAGGGGCAGGTGGGCCTCTACAGTTGCGGGCCGACGGTCTACGACTTCGCCCACATCGGCAACTTCCGCACCTTCTGCGCCGTGGACCTTCTAAAGCGATTCCTGACGTGGGAGGGCTTGAAGGTCCGGCACGTCTGCAATCTGACCGACATTGACGACCGCACGATCGCCCGCTCGCAAGCCGAGAACATCTCGCTCAGCGAGCTTACCAACCGCTTCGCGAACGCCTTCTTCGAGGACATGGCTGCCCTCAAGTGCCTTCCGGCCGACGTGTTCCCCAGGGCCACCCTGCACATGAAAGAGATGTTTGACATCCTGAAGGCGCTTGAAGCCAAAGGCCACGCCTACGCTGCCGGAGGCTCGCTCTACTTCAGGATAGGCAGCTTTCCGCCATACGGCGAGCTAAGCCGCCTTGATGCCAGGGAGGTCCTCGACGGCGCGCGCGTTGATTCGGACGGGTACGAGAAGGAATCGGCGCGTGATTTCGTCCTATGGAAAGGCATGAAGGAGGGCGAGCCCTACTGGGAAAGCCCGTGGGGCAAGGGCAGGCCGGGCTGGCACCTCGAATGCTCGGCGATGAGCCGCCGTTACCTGGGCGACACCTTCGACATCCACGCCGGCGGCGTTGACCTGATTTTTCCCCACCACGAAAACGAGATAGCCCAAAGCCGCGGGGCCACGGGCAAGGAGCCCGTCCGTTACTGGTTCCACGTCGAACACCTTCTGGTCAACGGCGAGAAGATGTCGAAGTCCAAGGGGAATTTCTACACGCTTCGGGATCTTTTGGGACAGGGCCACGACGCCGAGGCGATCCGGTATCTCCTTCTTTCGGTCCCATACAAGAGGCAATTGAACTTCACGATGGAGGGGCTAGAAGCGGCCAAGGCGTCGCTTGCGCGGATTCGGGACTTTGCCGCCCGCTTCGCCGACAGGACGACCGCCAGAGGGGCCAACCCCGATCTCAAGGAGGCGCTGGCGCGCTGCAGGGCAACCTTCCGCGAAACGCTTGAGGAGGACTTGAACACCGCCCTGGCGCTCGCCGCCCTCTTCGACGGCATTCGCGCCGCCAACAGCGCGATGGACTCTGGAGGGCTCACGGAGGACGCCAGGCAGGAAGCGGCCCTGCTGCTTGTGGATTTCGAGGCGGTCTTCGGCCTCGAAGCCCTGCCTAAGCTCACCCTGGACGACGACGTCGAAAAACTCATCTCGCTCCGCCAGGAGGCGCGCAAAAAAAAGGATTTCGCCGAAGCCGACCGGATCCGCGACGAGCTCAAAGCCCGGGGGATAGTGCTTGAAGACACGCCTCAGGGCGTTCGCTGGAAGAAAGCATAAGAAGAGTTACGGCCAAGACGCCGAGGCGCGAGGGAAAGACAAATGGCTAAGTTGAACCCAGCCGAGTTGGAAATAGACCTCTTCTGCAAGGGGCTGAAAATTGATCCGAGCTGCACGCTCGAAGCAGATGCCCGATCATTCTCCCGCACGCGCGCGGGGCTCGGCTCCGGCCTTGAGCTGATCATCCCGTCCTCCCGCAAGGATATCTGGATGAACGCTCCCGTCTTTGAGCCCTTCGCCAAGAGCTCGCCCTACACCATTTACAAAGAGGGCGGCGCGTACGCCGTGCGCGACGAGCGGGAAGCCGGCCTTGTATATCCGGTTAAAATCCCCCCCCAGCCGAAGTGGTATGAGCAGAAAACGTCCTCTGGAACGCCGATGACGCAGATCGGGGTCATGCAGGGAACCTACCTCGGAATCTATTTCGGCGAAACCTGCCACTTCTGGCGCCAAAGCCCAAGCAAGGCTTGCAAGTTCTGCACCACGGGGCTCAACGTCGGCACGAATGAGGCGGCGGAAAAAAGCGTGGCCGACGTGGTCGAAACGGCGCTCGCGGCGAAAAAGGAGTGCGGCGTGACCTTCGTCCACTTCAACACCGGCAAGCAGACCGGCGACGCCCTCGAAATGGCGGCGCCTTACGTCAAGGCTCTCAAAGAAGAGGTTGGCGTCTTGGTGGGCTTTCAGGCTCTGCCTTCGCGGGACCTCTGGAAGTACGACTGGCTCATTGACCTCGGCGTGGACCACTTCAGTTTCTGTTACGAGTTTCACAACCCGAAGTACTTCGCCGAGTACCTGCCGGGAAAGCAGGAGGAGATAGGCCAGCAGGCCTTCTTCGACGCGCTTGAGTACGTCTCAAAAAAGATGGTCAAGGGGAGCAACAGCGGGGAGATAATCGCCGGCATCGAGCCAATCGAGGACACGCTCAAGGCCATTGATTACATCACTTCTGTCGGGGCCTTTCCGACCGTCTGCATTTTCAGGCCGCTCCACGGCGCGTCCGCGCAGAACCTGCCATCGCCAGGGTATGAAGATATGGCGCGGGTCTTCAGGCACGTCTACGAGGCCTGCCTGAAGGCGGGCATACCGACCGGCCTCGCGCCAAACATCGAGGTCTCGCTGATCGTCAACCCGGACGACGCGCAGTTCCTTTCGCCCAACACCGCCGCCAAGCGGTGGTACGAATTCAAACGCTCCCTCATAAAGCGCGCGGCCGCCCCGCTGTTCAAAAAGAGGATGACGCCGAGGCGGGTCAAAGTGGACGCGGCCAGCCCCGCCGCCTATGCTCCCAGGCTAAAGAGTTAAGGGTTGAGAGTGAAGAGGCAAGAGGTTCAATGTTGGATTTTTAATGCTCAATTTTAAATTGTGGTACTGCTCCACTGCTGTCCAAAACAATTTTCCCGGCGATGCTTACTGTAGCAATGACGGGACT
>JAEMPZ010000074.1 GCA_022759065.1 Acidobacteriota bacterium
GCGGGATGTCGGCGATAGTCGTTCCGGCCAATGCGCCCGGAGTAACCATAGGGCGGGAGCTGCCCAAAATGGGCCAGCGCGCCTCATGCCAGGTGGAGATAGAATACAAGAACGTCGAAGTGCCCGCTTCCAATATCATCGGCAAGGAAAACCAGGGATTCCTGATCGCCATGAAGACCTTCAACCGCACGCGGTCAGGCGTCGCCTCATCCGCCGTGGGAATGGCCCGCGAGGCTTTCGACACGGCGAAGAAGTGGGCGCTTGGGCGAAGGCAGTTCGGCCAGCCGATCGCCAGCTTCCAGGCGATAGGCTTCATGTTCGCGGAGATGGCCACCGCCATAACCGCCGCGCGATTTTTGGTCTGGAACGCGGCCATCCTTACGGACCAGGACAAGGAAGTTGGCACCTATAGCGCCATGGCCAAGTATTTCGCAACGGACGTGGCGATGAAGGTGGCGACGGACTGCGTCCAGATCATGGGCGGAGAGGGTTACTCCCAGGACAACATCGTAGAAAAGATCATGCGCGACGCCAAGCTCTCGCAGATATACGAGGGGACGAACCAGGTCCAGAGGCTCGTCATCGCCAAGAACATGCTAAAGTGAGCGCATGAGGAGGTGAAGCGTAAAGAGGTTAAGCGTTAGGAGTGAAGAAGTCATGAGATATTTGCTTCCCTTACCATTCACTCTTAACCCTTTACCCTTTACTCTTAACCCTTTACTTTTCACCCCTGATTCTATATGGCCTCTATGGAGATCAAAAGCCATGGTTGATGGCGACCTGATATGATGGGCGTTAGCGCATGACCTACCCCGTCTGGTACGTGCCTTTCGGCTCGGCTTGGATAATCGCGGTCATCGCGACTGTTCACGTCTTCATCTCCCATTTCGCCATCGGCGGCGGGCTGATGCTCGTCCTTCTGGAGGCCACGGCTTCTCGCCACGATGACGAGGCGTTGAAAGGGTGGCTGAAACGGCGCTCGCGTTTTTTTCTTCTGCTGACGCTCGTGCTGGGCGCCTTGACCGGCGTCGGCATCTGGTTCACGATCAGCCTCATAAGCCCCGCAGCCACTTCAACGCTGATAAGGCTCTTCGTCTGGGTATGGGCCATAGAGTGGGTCTTCTTTCTCGCGGAGACGATGGCCATCCTAGTCTATTACTACACATGGGACCGGTTGGACCCATTTGCTCACCGAATCGTAGGCTGGATATACTTTGGCTCGGCCTACTTGAGCCTTGTGGCCATCAACGGCATTCTGGCATTCCAGCTAACCCCGGGGCGGTGGCTTGCGTCGGGGTCGCTCTGGGACGCTTTTTTCAACCCCACGAACCTGCCGTCGCTCGTGGCGCGGACGCTCGTTTGCTTCATCCTGGCCGGCCTTTTCACCCTGTTCGGCCTGGCCTTCACCAAGACCGGCCCGAGGCCCGACCTTGTCCGCAGATCTCTTTTGTGGGTCGGCATTCCGCTGGCGTCCCTTCCGCTGGTTCTCTTCTGGTATTTCAAGGCGATTCCGCCTGAACAGCGCCTCATCGCGGCCGCTGTCCCCTATTTCAACCATTTGGCGCTCACGGCGCTGTTTGCCATGGCGGCGATCGCTTTGCTTGCCGCGGCCGTTTGGTTTTCTCGCGGCAAGGTGGCGCTGCGGCAGTTTGCCGCAATAATGCTGCTCCTCGGCCTTTTCGGGTTTGGCTCGGCGGAATGGTTGCGCGAGGATCTGCGCTTGCCGTACCTCATCGTGGGAAACACCTACGCAAACGGCGTTGCCGTTTCCGCGCTTCCGGAGTTGCGCTCCCAAGGCCTGCTGGCCACGTCCCAGTGGAGCTCGGTGAAAGCGGTCACGCGGCAGAACGAAGCGCAGGCCGGCAAAGAGATATTCGTGATGGCTTGCAGCCAGTGCCACACCGTCCGGTCCAGGCTGATCCCGTTAGGACCTCGCCTGGCCTCGCTTGATGAGGGGTTCGCCAGCTGGCTCGCGTACAGAACCGACTTGATGCGGGGTGGAATGCCCCCATTTCCTGGCACCGCGGCCGAGGCCGAAGCGGTCGCCCACTACCTGCGCGTCGCCGCCTTGCCGGAAGCGATCTCTTCGGATGGCGCCTCGGTCTTTAGGAGGCGCTGCGGCGTATGCCACACGATGTCGGGCTCTTTCAGGCCGCTGGCGAGGGTTTTTGAAGGCGAGAAGGCCGAAGACGCAGTGTCCGTGCTGAACGACCTGCAATCTTTTTCCAGCGACATGCCCAAGTGGACTGGAAGCGAGACGGAGAAGAGCGCCCTCGCCCAGTGGCTCGTGGCTCAAAGCAATCCCGCCAAGAAGGGAGCATCGTGATGGTCGCGCCGGTTGCGCCTGAGTCGCTCGCCCTCCCTTCGCCACCCTGGCTATTGCAGGGGCTTGGCGAGTTGACGCTCGCCATCCATTTTTTGTTCATGAACGTGGCGCTTGGCGGAACGCTGCTGGCGGCGGTGTACGCGGTAAAGGGCAAAGCGCGCCATCTCGAAGCCGGGTTCGGCCTCGCGAGAGCGCTGCCTTTCGCCATGGCTTACGCCATAGCATTCGGCGTCGCGCCACTCCTTTTCGTGCAGGTTTTGTACGGACGCTTTTTCTACACGGCGGCCATACTCATCGCGCCGCTGTTCCTGGCCATCGTCGCCGCGCTCATATTGGCCTACTCGGCCATCTATTTTCTGGCGTGGCGCTGGGACGCCTTGAAATGGGGCCGCCTCGTCGCGCTGGCGGTTGTTTTCATCTCCCTTTGCTACGTCGGCTTTGTTCAGGCAAACCTCTTTACGCTGATGTGCCGCCCCAACCTTTTTCGAGGCATGTACCTCGCGCGCCCTGGCGGGTTCCAGCTTAACGGTGGCGAAGCCACGCTCCTGCCAAGGCTTTTGCATTTCGCGCTCGGAGCTATTGCCATCGCCTCGCTCTTCGTGGCCATGCAGGGCTTGCGCAAGCTCAGGCTCGCCCCGGAGCAGGGGCGTTGGCAGTACCGGAGCGGGGCCACGTGGTTCGCCGGAAGCACGGTGGCGAACATGGCCATCGGCCTCTGGTGGCTTTTCGGCCTTCCGCGAGAGGAGTGGTCCCTTTTCATGGGGCGCGACCTTTGGGCAACCATCATCTTCGCCGGCGCAATCTTTTTCGCCGTAACGGCGCTGGTTCTTGTTCACCTTGCCATAGGTTCTCCCAGGCCTCGCCGAATATTCATTCTCGCCGCGTCGGCCGCCGTGCTTACGGTGGTTGGCATGGTTTTTATGCGAGCGACGCTCAGGGAGGCCGAGCTTCGGCCCTTTTATGATGCCGCCGCGGCTCCGGTTTCCACGCAGTGGGGCGCCGCAGCGCTGTTTGGCGTTATTTTCATCGCCGCCCTGGTCTTGATGACTTACCTCGCGCGGTTAGCCATAAGGGCGTTCCCTCCTCCCGAAGGCCCGCCGCTTGGCTCCGGAGGCTACCGGTTCAAGAACACAGGATGAGGGATGAATGAGGCCCCCACAAACCACGACGAAGGCGCGCCGCCACGGGGGAAAAAAGCAAGATTCACAGGGAGGACGGGGAGGTAAGGGAGGAAAGTCAGGCGTAAGGAGTGAGGCGTCAGGAGTTAGGAGTCAGGAGTGCCGCGGCGATCTTGCCCTCATCCCTCATCTATAATCAAGGAAGTACCGCAATTTAAAATTGAGAATTTAAAATTCAACGCGCGGTAATTGCATTGTTTGACCTTCTTACTTTCTAACCCTCTTACTCTCTAACCGTCTGCTTGCGCATGCTAACGCAACGGCGCGCCGTTGACTTTGGCCGCGCTCTTGGCTAAGATAGCCTTTGGGGGCCGGCATAGCTCAGCTGGTAGAGCAGCTGATTCGTAATCAGCAGGTCCGCGGTTCGAGTCCGCGTGCCGGCTCCAGTCCTTGACGTGCATCCCCCAAATCGCCGGAGAGTGTTTCATGTTCGAAGTCAAGATTACAAGGGATTTTTCAGCCGCGCACCGGGTCGAGGATTATCCCGGCAACTGCGAGAAGCTGCACGGCCATAACTGGAAGGTGGAGGTCATCGTCAGGTCCCCCGTTCTCGACTCCCTGGGCATGGTGGTGGATTTTCGAAAGCTCAAAGAGATCACGGACGAGGTTCTTGGCCCGCTTGACCACTCTTACCTGAACGAAGCCGGGCCTTTGCGGGGGCTTAACCCCACTGCCGAGAACCTCGCCAGGTACATCTTCGCCGAGGTGGCGAAAAAGGGGCCGGTCCACAGAGTCAACGTTTTCGAGACCGAAAGCTCCGTCGCTTCGTACTTTGAAGGCTGAAATGCCCATGAACGCCGGTTCCAAGAGCCCTCATGGCGCCGCACGGTACCCGCGCAAACGCGGCGGCGGGCTCTCTTTGCTGGTCAACGAGGTCTACGCCTCCATTCAGGGCGAGGGCCCAGAGACTGGTTTCCCAACCGTTCTCGTGAGGCTCGCCGGCTGCAACCTTCGTTGTTCCTACTGCGACAGCGCATACGCCTTTTACAAAGGAGAGAGGACAGAAGTGCCGGCGCTCGTTGAGCGCATTTCTTCATATGGGGTGGCTCGCGTCTTGATCACCGGAGGGGAGCCGATGGCGCAGGCCGGGACGGCGGCCCTTTGCCGCGCTCTCGTCCGCCGCCGCCTCGGCGTTTCCATCGAAACCAACGGCAGCTACCTGCTTGGGAGCCTCCCGCGCCAAGTGGTCAAGGTCGTTGACGTAAAAACGCCCTTAAGCGGCGCCGGCGGGAGCTTCCAGATGGAAGTTCTTGCTTCGCTCGCGCGAAAAGACGCTCTCAAGTTCGTGGTGGCGGGAGAGAAAGATTACATCTGGAGCCGGGACTTCATCTTGAGCAACGGGCTTCAAAAAGCCCCATCCCCCCAGCTTTTCATTTCGCCGGTTTGGGGAAAGGTGGCGCTCTCCGACCTGGCTGAGTGGGTTCTGAGAGACAGGCTGGAGGCGCGCGTTCAAGTTCAACTCCACAAGGTTATCTGGGGAAACCGCAGGGGAGTATGAAGGCACATATCTCACCACGGAGGCACAAAGGTCACAAAGGAAGCGGAGCAACGATGAAGGCATCGCATACAAGACTGTCCGATTTTGGGCCGATGCGGGATGGCGATTAACTTGGCTGATGGTTTCGTCACGCCATTTTGCGCGCCGCCAAAGCCGCTTGCGGTAGTCCTGCTGTCGGGCGGGATGGATTCGCTCACCGCGGCCGGCATCGCGGCAAGGGATGGCTACGGCCTCGCTCTCATCCATTTCAACTATGGCCAGAGAACCGAGGAGGCGGAGCTTCGCTCGTTCAACAGGATCGCCGATTTCTTCGGCGTAGGGCCGAAGCTCAAGCTCGTCGTGCATACCAATTTTTTCAGCCTCGCCGGAGGCTCCGCGCTCACGGACAAGGGCCTGGATGTTCCGGAGGCGAACCTCGATTCGGCCAATGTCCCGGTGACTTACGTGCCGTTTCGCAACGCCGTGCTTCTTTCGATGGCCGTGGGCTGGGCGGAGATTATCGGCGCCGGCGCGGTTTACTACGGCGCCGTCTCGCAGGACTCCTCCGGCTACCCTGACTGCCGCCCGGAGTTCATCAGCGCTTTCAATGTCCTTGTCGAAACCGGGACGAAACCGGAAACGAAGATCGAGGTTCGCGCTCCGCTTGTCAACATGACGAAAGCCGAGATCGTCCAACAGGCGGCGGCTCTGGGGCTGCCCCTGGAAGCGACATGGTCCTGCTACGTTCGCAACGACAAGGCGTGCGGGGCCTGTGACTCGTGCGCGTTGAGGTTGAGGGGCTTTTCTCAAGCCGGCATGAATGATCCGATCCCCTATGCGCCCCAGGCGGCTGGCAAGCCTGCCATGGACAAGGCGGAGCGCGCGGAGAAAGTCCGCAGGCTGGCCTTGCTTCTGAAAGCGCTCGCCAAGCCCTCGACATGAAACGCCCCGACTATAACGCTCTTTTCGCCGTCGTTGGCATGGCCGTCCTTTTCGGTGCGTCGTTCACCGGCACAAAGGTCGCGCTCGAAAGCTTTACCCCCGCGCAGTTGATATTCCTCCGCTTCGCAGCGGCCAGCCTGTTGTTTCTTGGGGTGCGGTTCTTTCGCCAGGCCGAGAAACTGAAGGCAAAAGATGTCGCCGGGCTCTTTCTGCTCGCGCTTTTCGAGCCCGGCATCTATTTCTACTGCGAGGCGCAGGGGGTAAAGCGGACGCTTGCCTCGACGGCGGCCATTTTGATCTCGGCCATTCCCATGTTCGTCCTCTGTCTCGAGGCGCTCTGGCTCAAAGTACGAATCCGTTTCGCCGAAGTTTTTCTGATTGTTCTTTCGCTTGGCGGAATTTTTCTGATCGTGGCCGCAGGCGGGCTGGACAAGGCATTCGGGGGAACTCTTCTCGGCAACGTCCTGGTGCTGCTGGCCGCTCTCGCGGCGTCCATCTACACGATCCTGGCAAAGAAGATGTTGAGCCGGGTCGAGCCCATCACCGTGACGTTTTATCAATCGCTTTTCGCCTCGGTTATCTATCTGCCCTTCGCGGCGTTTGATACCGTCACTTACGGCCTCAAGCTCAATTCGGCGAGGCCTTTGTTGGCGCTTGTGTACCTGGCGGTTTTCTGCTCGTTTCTTGCTTACTGGCTTCTGAACTTCGCGCTGAGCCGGATGAAGGCGAGCTTCGTCTCCGCCTTCACGAACCTCATTCCAGTTGTTGGCATCGCGGTAGCGGTGCTGTTTCTGGGCGAGCGGCTCTACCCGTTGCAGTTCATTGGCGCCGCCGTCGTCCTTTGCTGCGTGACCGTTCTGACGCTGGTCCAGCACTCCGGAAGAGGCACGAAGCTTCCCGCGCCCGAAGGGTGAGCGATGAGAGGTCACTCCTCTTTCTTAATTCGGGCCGTGGATAAATAGAGCCGGGCGAAGGCATTCGGCGAAACGTCGGCGGGGCGCGATTTCAGTCCTACTCCAGCAGCCTCGATCATTTTTGCAACCAGGTCCTTGTCATGGATCAACGCGGAAACGTTCGCGGCCAGAAGCTTGCGCGGCGCCTTGAAGCAGGCGTCCACAAATCGCGCGAACTCATCAAAGCGCCCAACATCCAGAATTGGAGACGCCAGAGGGACCAGCCTTACAACCGCCGACGTGACCTTTGGCGCCGGGCTGAAGGCGCCCGGAGGAACGCGCAGCAGTTTCTCGGGCCGCCACCACGTCCGGGCAAGAACGGCCAATGGGCCGTAACCCTCTTCGCTTTCGAGCGCGCAAAGTTTCTGGACGACCTCGGCCTGGAGCATGAAGACAAGCCCGGCAACGCGTTCCGGCGAGCGAAGGAAGCGCTTCACCATAGCCGTTCCCTGGTTGTATGGAAGATTCCCCACAACCAGCCACGCGCCTGGAGCCTCGGACCGAAGCAATCCGTCCAGATCAATCTCAAGGAGATCGGCATTTAGGACTGTCGCGAAAGGAAGGCTCTCGGCAAGGCTTCTCGCGAGGAGATCGTCCTTTTCGATGAGCACCAACGGCATGCCCAACAGCGCAAGCTCTCCGGTCAGCGCGCCGCGCCCGGGGCCGATCTCCAAAATTGCGCGAGCCCCCGCCAAAAGCTCCCGGCACGCGGCCGCGATATCCCGCGCCACCCTTCGAGACGCCAGAAAGTTTTGCCCCAACGACCTCTTTGCCCGCACGCTGCAATTTTATACCAATGCCCGCGCCTGTCCAAAATGGCCTGGCTTGGATGCTCCATTAAACCGGGCAAATCATGCCATCCAGGTCTCCTGGCCGCGATGGTGAATGTGACTGGATGAGCCCGTTGCCCTTTGCCAACGCTTGTGGCATTATATGGCTATGGCGGAGCTGAGCCTGGATGGACTTTTCGGGGTGGACGCGGGCTTTGCGCCGGAACTCTTTGAGCGCTTCGCGCCGACGCTTGAAGGATTGAGGCACGTGCTTCTGGCCCAGGCTAGAGAACCGTCCCATCCCTTTTTCCACCTTCCTCCGCCTGACCCGGTCGTAGAAGAGGTCAGAGTCACGGCAAGGGAACTTCGCCGGATGGCACAGCGGCTTGTAGTCGCCGGAATTGGCGGCTCGGCGCTGGGAGCAAAGGCGCTGTGCGCCGGCGGGAACGAAGTCGCCTTTCTCGAAGGCGTTGACCCGCGCAGCGTCCAGAGGACCCTTCGCTCCGTTGACTGGCGCAAAGCCGCCCTTAACATAGTATCAAAGTCCGGCGGCACCCTGGAAACGCTTGTGAACGCGGGGCTTGCGCTTGAAGCGCTGAAAAAGGCGCATCCGGTTGAATGGCGGCGGCGCGTGGTGGCCACGTGCTCGCCTGTTGATGGAAGACTTCAGCGGTGGGCGGCGAGCGAAGGAATAAAGGTGCTTCAGATTCCGCAGCCGGTGGGTGGCCGCTATTCGGTGCTTTCGCCAGTGGGTCTTCTGCCCGCGGCGTTTCAAGGGACCGACCCATCGGTTCTCGTCGCCGGGGCGCGTTCGGGCGCCGACAAGGCGCTGCTCGCGGCCGGCGCGAAGAATCCCGCGCTCGCGTTCGCGCTCGCTCTCGTCTCCTTTTTCGCGGCCGGGCGAACGGAAGTAGTCCTTTGGGGATACGGCGAAAAGGCTTACGCGTTCGCCCTCTGGGCGCAACAGCTCCTGGGCGAATCCTTGGGAAGGCGCATAACTGCTTCGGGCGCCGAGAGGCGAGTCGGGGCGACGCCGCTCTGCTGCCGCGGCAGCGAAGACCAGCACTCCCTTTTGCAGCTATTCGTGGACGGCCCCCTGGTACGGTGGGTCCTCTTGCTGACCGGCGAGGAGCCAGGCCCGGCGCTTAGCCCTAAAACACGCGCATTCGCTGGGCTTCCAGACCGCGTCGTCCAACTCGGGCAGGTACAGGAGGCGCTGTGGAAAGGCACCCAGCGGGGCCTTCGCGAAGCCGGCGTCCCCGTGGGCAGGTACGACCTGGGATCGGCCGATGCCTTCAGCCTGGCCGAATCTTTTTACGTTTTTATGGCAGCCACCATTTACGCCGCCGCGCTTCTTGAAGTTGACCCCTTCGGCCAGCCGGGCGTCGAGGCGGGCAAACATCATACCCGCGACATCCTCGCAACCGGCCGCTGACCGCGCAGCCAAAGGGTTCACCACCAAGGCGCCTAGAGAAGACTCACAGGGAGGACTGGGAGGTCAGGGAGGAAAGTCAGGCGTAAGGAGTGAGGCGTCAGGAGTTAGGAGT
>JAEMPZ010000163.1 GCA_022759065.1 Acidobacteriota bacterium
AAGGCCGCCGCGGCAGTGGTTGGACGGCAGTGTGGTAAAATAACAAACTTTGGCGCCATGGTTGGCGCCAGTGCGAGGGCGACCGCGAGATGACCAACCGGGCCGCAAACGAGCCGCAGCACACGCGGTGGCACTCCCTCTTTCTGGCGCTTGGCGCCTTGGGGGTGGTTTATGGCGACATAGGAACCAGCCCCCTTTACGCCTTGCGCGTCTGCCTCGGGCAGGATTACAACGTCGAGACGACGCGCGCTAACGTTCTAGGGCTCTTGTCCCTGATCCTTTGGGCGCTAATCTTCGTCATCTCAATAAAGTACATCGTCTTCATCATGAGAGCCGATAACCGCGGCGAGGGCGGCATCCTGAGCCTGATGGCTCTTGTCCGCCGCTCTCCTTCAAGCGCCGCGCGGGACAGGGCCATTCTTGTGGCTCTCGGCCTCTTCGGAGCGGCGCTTTTGTATGGTGACTGGATCATCACTCCCGCGATCTCCGTCCTCAGCGCCGTCGAGGGCTTGGAGATCGCCACGCCCGGGCTTTTGCATTTCGTCGTCCCCGTGACGGTGGCCCTTCTGGTCACGCTCTTTCTCTTTCAGCGCAAGGGAACGGGGGGCATCGGCGCCGTCTTCGGCCCCGTCATGCTTATCTGGTTCGTTGTGATGGCGGTGCTCGGGTGCGTGGGGATTCTTCGACAGCCGGACGTGTTCGAGGCTGTCAGTCCCCTTTTCGCCGTGAGGTTTTTCGCAAATAACGGCATCGAGGGATTTCTCGTGCTCGGCGCCGTGTTTTTGGTGGAAACCGGCGGCGAAGCTCTCTACGCCGACATGGGCCACTTTGGCAAGGGCCCGATCCGCCTCGCCTGGTACTGCGTGGTGCTTCCTTCGCTGCTTCTAAGTCGCCAGGGAACGCTGGCAATGGCCCCTATGGAGAATAGTTCCCCTGACCGCCTCGTTCCTCGTCGTTGATTCGGCCTTCTTCGGCGCCAACATTTTCAAGGTGGCGCACGGCGGCTGGGTGCCTCTGTTGATCGCGGGCATAGTCTTCACCTGCATGTCAACGTGGAAAGAGGGGCGCGCGCAGCTCGCCAACCGCCTGGCCGCCGACTCTCTTCCGACTGAAATATTTCTCAAGGACATTGAAAATCACCCCCCAGTGCGCGTTAGAGGAACGGCGGTTTACATGACGGGAAGCGGCAAAGGGGTGCCGCCGGCGCTGCTTCACAACCTCAAACACAACAAGGTCCTGCACGAAAGGGTCGTTTTCCTGACGATAGAGACCGAGGAAGTTCCGCACGTCAAGGAAGAGCAAAGGCTCGAAGTGAAGGAATTGGGAGAAGGCTTTTACAGGATCGTGGCCCGCTACGGCTTCATGCAGACGCCTAACGTCCCCGCGGCGCTCAAGCGCGCCGCCCGCTACGGCCTTCAATTCGAAATGATGCAGACCACTTTCTTCCTTGGCCGCGAGAGCCTTGTCCCCGCCGGCCGGTCTAGTTTCGCCAGATGGCGCGAAAGGCTCTTTGTTTTCATGTCCAGAAACGCCCAGACAGCCACCGCCTTCTTCGGCCTGCCCGCCAACCGCGTCGTGGAACTCGGCGCGCAAATAGAAATCTGAGTTATAGTTTTTTGCCGGCGAAACCTGCGGCCAGGCGGTCGTAGGTGGCTTTGAGGTCTTCGGGGATGACGCGAAGCTCGGAGATGACGGTGCAGAAGTTCGTGTCCCCTATCCACCTGGGAAGGACGTGCCAATGGAGGTGGTCAATGATCCCCGCGCCGGCCGCCTGGCCGAGGTTAAGGCCGACGTTCACCCCGTGGGCGTGGAAAATGTCGCGAAGAAGCACCTCGCAGAGCGTGAGAGCCCTAACGGAGGCGCAGCGGTGCCTTTCTTCAAGGCCGGTCATGGAGCTGACATGGGGGCGCGGCACGACCAGCATGTGGCCGTTGGTGTAAGGAAACCTGTTGAGCATTATTAAGAGGTCTTCATCGCTGTATACGACCAGGTTGTCAAAAGAGGGCGGCGCCTCCTGCGCGGCGCAGAAGACGCAGCCCTCCGTTGGTTTAGCCTGTACGTACGGCAGCCGCCATGGGGTGTAAACTATTTCCATCGCCTTAAGCGCCCGCGGGTGGGACACGCCGAACCCTGGCCCCGCCATCTTTCCTATTTGTTTATGAGCTCCTTGAGCTCCTTGCCGGCGCGAAAATAGGGAATCTTCTTTTCATCCACGTGCACCTTTTCGCCGGTCTTGGGGTTGCGCGCCACGCGCGCCTCCCGCTTCTTCATGTGGAATGACCCGAAACCGCGAAGCTCGACCTTTTCGCCCGCGTCAAGCGCCTCGACGATTGACAACAGAACCGTGTTGACGACCATCTCGGCCTGCTTTTTGGGAATATCCGAGCGCTGCGCCACCCACTCGATTATGTCGGCCTTCGTCATTCCTGGCCCTCCTCGTCACGGTGGAAGTCCTTAAGGTCCAGCACGTCGCCAAGGCTCGCCCTTCCATCGCTCGGCGCCGGGCGGTAGTCGGAGCCGGCATCCCGTGCCGCCTCGTCCGCGCGCGGCGCCCCGTCTTTCAATGAAAGCCCGATCCGTTTCTCGTGGGGTTCGAGCCGTATGATCTTGAACGAATAAGCCTTTCCAGCCTCGACCACTTCGGCGCATGACTGGATGTGCTTGTCGGAAAGCTCTGAGATGTGCACCAGGCCCTCAACTCCGTCGCCGAGGTCAACGAAAGCGCCGAAATCAACGAGCTTGGTGACGGTACCCGTGACGACATCGCCAACGTAGTGGCTGCGGAAGAACTCCTCCCAGATGTCGGGCATGAGCGCCTTCATGCTCAAGGAGAGGCGCTGGTTGACGGCGTCAATATTGATGATTACCGCCTCGACTTCGTCGCCCTTCTTGATCAGCTCGGATGGGTGGTTCACACGCTTCCACGAAAGGTCGGATATGTGAACGAGGCCGTCAACCCCTTCCAGCACTTCGACGAAGATGCCGAAGTCCGTTATGTTGCGGACCTTGCCCTTCACCCTGTCGCCGACTTGGAACTGCTCCGTGATGATGTCCCACGGGTTCGGGCTCGCCTGCTTCAGGCCAAGGGAGATGCGCTGCGCCTCGGAGTCAATGTCAAGAATGACGACCTCGACTTCCTGGCCCACTTCAAGGACTGCCGACGGGTGTTTCACCTTCTTCGTCCAGGACATCTCGGAAACGTGGATCATGCCCTCGATGCCCGGCTCAAGCTCGATGAAGGCGCCGTAGTTCGTCAGCGAGATAACCTTGCCGTTGACCTTCGTGCCTATCGGATACTTGTCGGCGACCGACTTCCAGGGGCTCGGCTCGCGCTGCTTGTAGCCAAGCTGCAGCTTGCCGGTCTCCTCGTCGTAATTGAGGATGAGGACTTCAACCTGGTCGCCCACCTTGAACAGCTCGGATGGATGGTTGATTCGCTTCCAGGACATGTCGGTGACGTGCAGAAGGCCGTCAACGCCGCCCAGATCAATGAAGGCGCCGAAGTTGGTGAGGTTCTTGACCGTTCCCATGAGCGGCTTCTTTTCGGCGATGCAGGCGAGAATCTTCTCTTTCTGCACGGAGACGCGCTCTTCGAGGTAAGCCTTGCGCGAGAGCACTATGTTTCCGCGCTTGCGGTTTACCTTTATAACCTTCAGCTCCACTTCCTGGCCCTTCAGCGCCCTCAGGTTCCGCACGGGCTGAAGGTCAACGAGGGAACCGGGAAGGAAAGCCCTTACCCCCACGTCAACGGCGAGGCCGCCCTTGACTCGGTCGAGAATGATACCCTTGATGGGACGGTTTTCCTTGAAGGCGTTCTCGACCTCTTCCCACGCCTTCATTTTCTGGGCCTTGACCTTGGAAAGGACGACGTAGCCGTTGGCGTCCTCGAGGCGCTCAATGAAAACCTCGACCTCGTCTCCAGGCTTGACGGTCACTTCGCCGTTGGGACCGGTAAGCTCCTCGACCGGAACGATACCCTCGCTCTTCAAGCCGACGTCAACCAGCACATCGGTGGGGGTGATCGCCACGACCTTGCCCTTTAGGAGCTTGTGCTCGTTCTGAGATGGAGCACCGGTCCGAAGCAGGAGCTTCATGTCGAGGGGCTCGTGCTGGCCTATGTTGTCCGAGGTCAAGTTGAGCCACTGCTCGGGAACGTCCATTGGGACAGACGAATCCCCTTTTGCTTTGCCGTCCGTTTCTGTCATGTGGGTGTTACCTCCTGGTTTGGTTAAATTCGCCCGGCGAACCGGGCCGAGCGTAGTATACCACAGCGAAGCCTTCTGTCAAGCGCGCGAAAGAGATTCATGCACCTTCATCAACGCGCTTGCGAGACGCGCGGGCCTTCCGTCGCAACTAGCGATGCTTTTTGGGGCAACTTGGGCGGGGAAAGGCGAACCGCAGAGGCGCGGAGGCGCAGAGAATGATTCTGGTTTTCGCGGGAAGACCTTCGCGGGCAAGGCCGCGCTGGTTTGCTGCCCTCTCTCCCTTTGCCCGCCTTTGTGTCCTCTGTGCCTTTGTGGTGAACATTCATCCGCGTCCTTACGCGCCGGTCAGGGGCGTTGACAGGGGCTGGCGTTAGTGGCATACTTCGCTTCTTGAGTGCCGTCAATGGTGGCGCACCCGCATACAAACCACGTTTCAGGGGGTTAAAAGTGAAAGTCCACGAATACCAGGCAAAGGAAATCCTGGAGAGATTTGGCGTGTGCGTGCCCAAGGGGCGCGTGGCTACAACGCCAGATGAAGCCGGCTCAATCGCCAAAGAATTGGGCGGCCGCATCGTCGTGAAGGCGCAGATACACGCCGGAGGCCGCGGAAAAGGAACCTTCGTTGACGGCTTCAAGGGCGGGGTTAAGCTCGTGAACGGCCCTGACGAGGCGCGCGAAACCGCGGCGAAGATGCTGGGCAACGTGCTCGTGACTCACCAGACCGGTCCTTCGGGCAAGCAAGTGCAGAAGGTTTACGTCACGGAGGCAAGCAGCATCGCCAAGGAGTACTACCTGGGCATCGTTCTAGACCGCGCCAAGGGCTGCAACGTGATCATGTCTTCAACCGAAGGCGGCGTCGAGATCGAAAAGGTCGCCGCGGAAACCCCGGAGAAAATTCTTAAGACGTGGGTCGCCCCCCTCTCCGGCCTTCAGGCTTATCAGGCAAGGGAAATTGCCTTCGGCCTCGGCTTCAAGGGGGATGCGTTTAAAGAGTGCGTGAAGCTCGTGACCGCCCTTTATAGGGCTCACGAAGAGACCGATGCCACCCTCACCGAGATCAATCCTCTCATTCTCACCGAGGATGGGCACGTCGTCGCGCTGGACGCGAAGATTAATTTCGACGACAACGCGATGTACCGCCACCCGGAACTCACGCCGCTGCGTGATTTTTCGGAAGAGGATCCCCTTGAGACCGAGGCAAGCAAGTTCGATTTGAACTACATCCGGCTCGACGGCTCCATCGGTTGCATGGTGAACGGGGCGGGGCTCGCCATGGCGACGATGGACGTTATCAAGCTCGAAGGCGGAGAGCCCGCGAACTTCCTTGACGTGGGAGGCGGAGCGACCACCGAGCGCGTCAAAAACGCTTTCCGCATCCTGCTTTCGGACAAGAATGTGAAGGCAGTGCTGATCAACATCTTCGGCGGAATCGTCAGGTGCGACGTAATCGCAGAGGGCGTCATCGCCGCCGCGAAAGAGATCGGCGTCTCCCTTCCAGTCGTCGTCCGGCTGCAGGGAACCAACGTGGACAAGGGCCGCCAGATGCTTCAGGCTTCTGGTTTGAAATTCAAAGTGGCGGACAACCTTAAGCAGGCCGCGGCAATGGCCGTGGCCTCCGTGGAGTAGAGAAGCCATGAGCATTCTGGTCAATAAGAAGACGCGGGTCGTAGTGCAGGGATTGACCGGCAAGGAGGGTTCTTTTCACGCCAGGCAGTCCATCGAGTATGGAACAAATGTTGTTGCCGGGGTGACGCCAGGCAAAGGCGGCGGGCTCTGGGAGGAAAAGGTTCCCCTCTTTGACACCGTGAAGGACGCGGTCCGGGAGACGGGCGCCAACGCCTCCCTGATTTTCGTTCCCCCGCCATTCGCGGCGGACGCCATCCTCGAAGCCGCGGGAGCGGGCATCGAAGTGGTTGTTTGCATAACCGAGGGGCTGCCCGCCCGTGATGAAGCGAGAGTCAAAGCCGTGCTGGACGCGAGCAATACCCGCCTGATCGGCCCCAACTGCCCCGGGATCATTACTCCCGGCGAATGCAAGATGGGGATCATGCCGGGGTATATCCACAAGAAGGGCCGCGTCGGAGTCATTTCGCGCTCCGGCACCCTCACCTACGAAGCCGTCTGGCAGCTTACCGAGTGTGGCTTGGGCGAGAGCACCTGCATCGGCATCGGCGGCGACCCCGTCCCAGGAACGTCTCACAAAGAGGCGCTTAAGCTATTCAACGCCGACCCGGAAACCGAGGGAGTGGTTCTGATCGGAGAAATAGGGGGAACCTCCGAGGAAGAGGCGGCCCGGTACATCAAGAGCCGGATGAAGAAGCCGGTAGTGGCGTTCATCGCCGGCCAGACCGCTCCTCCTGGAAGGCGCATGGGCCACGCTGGCGCCATAATCGCGGGCGGCAAAGGCACCGCCGCCGAGAAAATGGCCGCTCTTACGGCGGCCGGCGTGCGCGTCGTCAAGTCACCCGTCGAGATCGGTGCCGCGATGATGGAGATGCTCAAATAGCGCTGCCTTCATCGGCGGCTTTTCTTTATAGGGGATCAACATGGCAGATGCTCTCCAGGTACTCAGCGGACGGGTTGAAGAGGGAACGGACGTGGGTTCCCCCCGCCTCAAGGAGATTAAAAAGGACAAACTGGCGGTTTCGGGCCACGGGCAAAAAGTCAAGAAAGATTTGACCATCACCGTGATCAAGGGCCACTGCAAAGGCAGCCTGTGCAACATCTGCGTTGCCTACTGCCCCGAAAAAGTCCTTGCAATGGGATTCAGGCACGTCGAGGTGGTGAACGCGGACGCCTGCACAAAGTGCATGCTCTGCGAGATCCGTTGCCCCGATTTCGCGATCTTTGTAGATTAAGGGGACAGCATGAGCGACCATGCAAAAAGAGTGAAGTTTTTGTCTGGCAACGAGGCGTGCTCCCTGGGAGCGCTTGCCGCCGGGTGCCGGTTCTTCGCCGGCTATCCAATCAGCCCATCATCCGAAATCGCCGAATTCCTCTCTGGACAGCTTCCCAAGGTGGGAGGGCGTTTCATACAGATGGAGGACGAGATCGCTTCCATCGGGGCAATCCTCGGCGCTTCGCTTGCCGGGGCCAAGGCGATGACGGCGACTTCGGGCCCCGGGCTTTCTCTAATGCAGGAAAACATGGGCTTCGGAATGATGGCCGAAATCCCCTGCGTCATCGTTGACGTCATGCGCGGCGGACCTTCAACCGGCAATCCGACCGGCCCCTCGCAGTCCGACGTCATGGCCCTGCGCTGGGGCACGCACGGAGACCATCCAGCCATTGTTGTATGCCCGGCATCCATCAAGGAGGTCTATTACGGCGTCGTTGATTGCTTCAACTATGCCGAGATGCTTAGGACGCCAGTGGTCCTGGCGATGGACGAGATCACTGCCCACATGCGCGAAAAGATAGAGATCCCGGCTCAGGAAGAGTTGACCATCGTCTATCGAAAAAAGCCCTCCGTAAAGCCGGGCGAAGCCTATTTCCCATATCAGCCAGGGCCGGACCTCGTCCCTGCGATGGCTGATTTTGGCGAGGGCTTGCGCTATCACATCACCGGCCTGAACCATGACAAGACGGGTTTCCCGACAGGCAACCCGGAAATCATGGAAGAAGGCAACCGCCGCCTTTTGGAAAAGGTGGAAGTCAACAAGGAAAAGCTCTTGAAGTACGAGGAGTACAAGACCTCTGACGCCGAGGTGCTCGTCGTCGCCTACGGTTCGACCTCCCGTTCCGCGCGGCGCGCCGTGGATGACGCAAGGGAACGCGGCATCAAGGCCGGGCTTTTCCGTCCGATCACCCTCTATCCAATCCCGGACAAGGCGCTGCAAGCCGCGGCTGCCAAGGCCAAGAAAGTCATCGTCCCCGAAATGAACCTTGGACAATATATCATGATCGTGGAACGGGTCCTGGGGCACTCGGTTCCAATTTCCGGCGTCAATCTGGTCAACGGCGAACCTATTCAGCCTTCCAGGATCCTCTCTGCAATCGTGGGGGAATAAGCCATGCCTATGGATTATTTTGAGTACTTGCGCAAAGACAAGATGCCGCACATCTGGTGCCCAGGCTGCGGCCATGGAACCATCGTCAAGTCAATCCTCAGGGCCATTGACAAGCTGCAATGGAAGAAGGACGACGTGGTAGTCGTCTCCGGGATAGGCTGTTCAAGCCGCACCCCCGGCTACCTGGACTTTAACACCCTCCATACCACGCATGGCCGGGCCTTGGCGTTTGCAACTGGCATCAAGGTCGCGAAACCCAATTTGCACGTCGTCGTTGTGGCCGGAGACGGCGACTCAATGGCCATAGGCGGGAACCACTTCATCCACACGTGCCGCCGCAACATTGACATAACGCTCATCGTTTACAACAACAATATCTATGGCATGACCGGAGGCCAGGCCTCTCCCACCACGTTCAAGGGCTCTCGTGGCACGACGGCGCCATACGGCGCCATCGAAGACCCGTTCGACGTCTGCGAGATGGCCAAAGCTGCCGGCGCCACCTTCGTGGCAAGGGCTTTGGACATTGACGCCGTAGCCATGGACAGGGTGATCGTCTCCGCCCTTGAAAACAAGGGGTTTTCGGTCGTGGACGCGTGGTCCCAGTGCACCACCTATTTCGGCCGGCAGAACAAATGGGGCTCCGCGTCCGACATGATGAATCGTTTCAAGGAGATGACCTACAACGTCAAGGCCGCTGACAAACTGACGCCTGAGCAGAAGGCCGGCAAGTTCCCTGTCGGCGTGATCCACCAGGCACAGCGCGCGGAATGGTGCTCGGAATACTCAAAGCGGCTTGACAGCCTAAAGGCGAGG
>JAEMPZ010000273.1 GCA_022759065.1 Acidobacteriota bacterium
CTCTTCGCCTTCGGCTCGATGGCTCCCCAATCCCTTATTAGGTGAAAGAGCATTGGGGCTAAACGACTTGTCCACAAACATTCGGGGGCGCCGTTGCTGTTCCATCGCGGGATTGGGGCCATGTTGAACCTTTGCCAATTGCGGTGGTAGGATTGCGGGGGAGGGCTTTTGCCATGAGCAAAGATCAAAAAAACGAACGCGAATACCAGAGGGAGACCCGCCTCATTCACGGCAAGTTCCATTCGCCTCACTGGGACTACAAGGACCACATGGTCCCGCCCATGTCTTCCAGCGCGGCGTACAGGCTTGAGAGCGCGGAGCGGGGTGCTCAAGGCTTCATTGAGTTTGCCAACCCGCAATATGACCGCCACAAAGAGCCGCCCATTTTGATTTACGACAGGCTTGAAGAACCGAGCCGTTCCATGTTGGAGGATAACCTTGCTGAAGTGGAGGAGGGGGATTGCGCCGTCTGCTTTGCTACCGGAATGGCGGCGATAAGCGCCGCCCTCGGAGTGCTCCTTAAAACGGGAGACACCCTCATTGCGCACCATACGCTGTATGGCTGCACCTACTCTCTTTTGACCCGGTGGCTGCCGCGCTACGGCATCAACGTGAAGATGGTTGACCTAAAGGACCCCTCAATCCTGGAAAAAGAGATTGACAAGACGGCAAGGGCGATTTATTTGGAGACTCCGACCAACCCCACCCTCGAATTGATTGACATCGGGGCCGTGCGCCACGCCGTTGACAAGGCAAACGCCCAAAGGGAACCGTCCTCAAGAATTTTCGTCGTCGTTGACAACACCTTCGCTACGCCATATTGCCAGCGGCCGCTGGTTCTGGGGGCGGACGTCGTCTGCCATTCCCTCACCAAAAACATTGGCGGTTTTGGAACGGACATGGGCGGAGCGTGGATAGGGCCATCCTCCCTTGAAAGCGACGTTCTGATGTACAGGAAGGATTTCGGCGCCCCGCTAAGCTCCAAGTCGGCCTGGCCGCCTTTAGTTTACGGCCTGCCGACGCTGGCTTTAAGGACGCGCCGCCAAATGGAAACGGCCATGAAGGTGGCCCGTTTTCTTGAGGGCCATCCCGCGGTCGCAAGCGTGCGCTATCCCGGGTTGCCAAGCCATCCGCAGCATCAGCTTGCGAGAAAACAGATGCTCGACGCCGACGGCGTCTTCGCGCCCGGTATCATGCTCTATTTCGTCCTTAAGGGTTCGCCCGAGGAAGCGCGCGAGGCCGGCAGAAAGATCATGAACCACATTGCCAGCCACGCTCTAAGCTTGACGCTCGCCGTCTCGCTGGGCAACATCCGCACTCTCATAGAGCACCCCGCCTCGATGACCCACGCCCCTTTGCCCGTGGCCGCGCAGCTTGAAGCGGGTATAGACCCGGGCGGCATCAGGATAAGCATCGGGCTGGAGGCCCCGCAAGACATCATGGGTGACCTTGAAGAGGCTTTCAGCACCGTGAAATGAGGCAAGCGTGAGGCGCTTCTGGCGCTGGTCCAGCAAAGGCTTCATTCCCGCCGAGCCTCAACCCGGCGTGGCGAGCCTTGTCAGCGGTGACGCGGAACTTGGCCGGCACGATTCTTTCTTGATATTGCCCCCATTGTGGGACCACCACGGCCATGTCCTGGCAATGGGCGCTTTGAGCGAAGAGGCCGATCTTCGAGGGGCCAGGAGCGTTGAAGAAGCGTTGTCTCTCGTGCGGGAAAGAGCCAAAAGCACCCCAAAAGGCTCTTGGCTGTTAGGTTTTGGATGGGACCACAACCTCTGGGGCGGCGTCTTCCCCCCTCTCGCGGGGCTTGATGAGGCATCGGGGGGCCACCCAGCGTACCTTCGCCGCATTGACGGCCACGCGGCGTGGGCCAACTCCGCGGCGCTTGCTCGCGCCGGCTTGAGAGACGACAGCGCGGACCCGCCAGGCGGCCGTTTGATGCGGGAAAGTGGGCGGCTCACCGGGATCGTGATGGATAACGCCATGGCCCGGATCGAGGCCGCGATGCCGCCGCCGGAAGAGGACGTCCTTTGCCGAAGAGCGATTGAAGCGCTTCGGGAGTTGAAGGCCCTCGGCCTTTGCGGCGTGACAGACATGGGCCTTTGCGCGCTGGAGGCGAAGCTTTTCGCCAACCTTGACGCTAAAGACGCATTGCCAATCCAAGTTCGAGCTTACTTGCGGGAGGACCCTCGCGCATGGTCGGCCACATGGAACCACCGCGGGAAAGCTTTCCGCGTCGAGGGGGCAAAGCTCTTCTGCGACGGCTCGCTTGGCAGCAGGACGGCGGCGCTCTTTGAAGAGTACGCGGACGATCCCGAAAACAGCGGCCTCTTGCTCCTCTCCCGCGCGAACCTCTCTGAGATGCTGGCTGCCGCTCGGAGGCACGGCATCTCCCTCGCCATTCATGCCATCGGCGACAGAGCCGCGGGGACCATCCTTGACGCCATCGAATCGGAAGCTTCCCCGCACAACGTGCGTATCGAGCACTGCCAGGTCATTGCGGACGGCCAGGCCGAGCGCATGGCGCGCCTTGGCGTCACGGCCTCTGTTCAGCCCTGCCATTGGCTTAGCGACAAGGCATGGGCTCCGCTGCGCCTTGGGGAAAAGCGGATGGGGCGAGCCTACCGCTTGGGGAGCCTTGCGCGCGCCGGCATTCCTGTTCTTATGGGAACAGACTTCCCTATTGAAAAACCAGATCCGCGGCGAACCATTTTCAGCGCTCTCGCGAGGCCGGAGCCGGAGCGCCTCTCCTTCGGCGCCACGCTCGCCTCGATGGCCCCTCCCCAAGGCGCCATTCCTCCAAAAACCGTGACGCTGGCCGCTGGAGCGGCGCCGGAGGATCTGATGGCCCCGGAGCGGCTGCTTTCCTGGACCTTGCGACAAGTTGAAGTGGAAGATTCCCCTTGAGAGAACTGGCCCCGGCCGACATAGAACTGTTCCGGGAATGGCTTTCGCGCGAGGCGGGGCTTAAAGGCGAAGACTACCGCGACGCTTTTTTGGCCAGGCGCATCCAACCCCGCATCGAAGCCCATGGCTTCACAAGCGTGGGCGGCTACCTCAAGGCATTGAAAGCGTGGCCTTCCGAAAGGGAAATGCTTTTAAGCCGAGTCCTGGTCCCGACGACTGAATTCATGCGCAACCCCGAGGTCTGGGCCTCGCTCGGCCGGCTGCTGATGGAGGCCCCGTTTCGAGACCCGCTTCGCATAGCGAGCGCCCCGTGCTCGACTGGAGAAGAGGCCTTTAGCGCCGCAATCCTGATGGAGGAGCTCAATCGAAAGGGAACGGTCGTGGCGGCGGACCGGTCGCCAAGAGCGCTGGCCCGCCTTGCCGAGGCGCGCTACCCTGAGCGGGCGCTTGAGAAATTGGACAAAAACCTCGTTTGGAGGTATTTTAAGACAGAGAACGGCTGGGCCACACCTGTGCAAAGGGTCCGCCGAAAGGTTTTTCCGCTCCTTTGGGACATTGGAAATGGCATCCCGGGAAGCGGATTCCACGCCGTGCTGGTGAGAAACCTTTTTATTTACCTCACTCAGGAGGCGCAGGAGCGCGTGATAAAGGCGGCGGGAACAACATTGGAGCCCGGAGGCTTCCTGGTTCTTGGGCGCGTGGAAAGAATGCCGCAAGGGCTTCCCGGGTGGGAGAAAGCCGACGGGGAGTGCCGCATCTACCGGTGGAAAGGGGGCATACGATGAAAGTCAAGCTTGGCCTCTGGTTCATCCTCGCGGTTTTCATTCCGATCGTCGTCAATATTTGCGTCCAGAAGCTGACCTCGGCGAGCGAGTCGCAAACAATGTGGCTCAATATCTTCACCGGCCTTCTGGTGGCGGGGATATTCGCGCTTGTCGTGGCCGGCCTCCTGACGAGAGAATTGCGCTCCCTGGCCCAGGCCGCGGCGCAGGTGGCCGAGGGTGACCTCTCCAGGGAAGTGGCGGTTCGGACTGAGGACGAGGTCGGCCAGCTAGCCGAGTCCCTTCGAGCCATGGTTGCCAGCCTCAGGGAGATAGTCAGGCAGGTGCAAAGCAGCACCGCGGCGATGTACGACGCCATTCAGAACCTGAGCGTTTCGGCTTCGGAGGTCAGCGCCTCAAGCGGGGAAGTGGCTGGAAACGTCCAAAACATCGCGCGTGGGGCCGAAAGCCAGGCGAAGAGCGTCGAGAGGTCGGCCGGTTTGAGCCAGCGCGTCAGCGCGTCAGCCGCCGCCGTCGCGCAGCAGAGCCAGAACACCGAGGACCAGGCCATCGAATCGGAGCGCCAATCCAAGGAAGGGAACGAAGCGGCCACTCAGGCGAGCCGCGCCATGGAGGTCATCCTGGCTCACATCGAGGAGACCGCCTCGCAGGTCAAGACCTTCAAGGAGCACTCCCAGGAGATAAACGTCCTCGTGGAGAGCATTACGGCCGTCAGCCACCAGACGCACATCCTCGCTCTTAACGCGACTATAGAGGCCGCCCGCGCCGGCGATGCCGGGCGCGGTTTCGCGGTCGTGGCCGAGGAGGTGCGGCGCCTGGCGGAAACTACGCGCGACCTGGCCTCCCAGATCGCCAAGCTGGCTCAGGACACCGCGTCCCGCACCCAGGATGTGGCGGCCGGGATAGAAGTTTCGCGGGAAGCGGCTCGCTCCGGCCAGGAAAAAACCCGGGCGGTCAACCTCGCTCTCGGCCAAATCAACGAAGGGATGACAAAAACCAGGGAGGCGGTGCGCGTGATCGCCAAGGAGTCGGCGATGCAGGCCGAAGCCGCTTCGGCGCTCATGCGGGCCGTCGAGGAAATACAGAAGGTGGCCACCGAAAACGCGGCTGGAAGCGAAGAACTTTCGGCCGCCACCGAGGAGATCACCGCCAGCATGGAAGAAGTCAGCGCGGGGGCGAAATCGCTTCTTGATCAGGCGAACCGCCTGCGCGGCCTCGTGGAGAAGTTCCGCCTATAGGAAGGACGCCATGCAAGAGCTCGTGATCGCAAGAGCGGGCGACAGGCTTTTGGGGCTCGCCTCCTCGGAGGTGGCGGAAATTTTCGCGCCGCGATCGGTCACGGCGTTGCCGGAACCATTCCCATATTTGGCGGGGGCAATCTTTCGCATGGGCCGTCTCATAACCGTGGTCAGCACTTATTCGCTTATTTCGGGCGGAAAGCCCGACGTGTCCGCGCGGGCGCTCCTTGCAAGGCTGAGCGCGCCAAGGGAAAATATAGCCTTGTCGCTCGACTGCGTTGACGCCATGACGCCATACAACGAATTGGACCTGAAGGAAAATGGTTCCGGGCCGCTTTGGGCCGGCCTTTATCCATGGGGCGAACAGTGGGTTTCGGTTTTGAACGTCGCCGCGGCTTGCGCGCTTTTGAACAGCGCCGTGGCGGAGGGACAAGCTTGGGGGCGGCCCCGCGCCCCAATCACGAGGTTGACTAAAGAAACGGGCGGTTAATGAAAGGCATGACATTTCCATCACAGGGAATGGGCCAAAGGAGGAGCGATGCCGGCTAAGGTGCTCATCGTAGACGACGCGATGTTCATGCGCGCCATGATCCGTGACATCCTCGTAAATTCCGGGCGCTACGAGGTCGCGGGAGAGGCGGCCAACGGAGAGGAAGCGGTCGCCCAGTACCGCGCCCTCAAGCCGGATGTGGTGACGATGGACATAGTGATGCCTCAGATGGACGGCATCGAGGCGTGCAAGGAAATTCTGAAATTCGACGGGAAGGCCAAAATAGTCATGTGCTCGGCGCTCGGCCAGGAAGCGCTGGTCATTGAGTCCATCGCGGCTGGAGCCAGGGATTTTGTCGTGAAACCCTTTTCGGCGGAGAAGGTCCTAAAAGTGATCGACACGGTCGCCGCGGGCTGACGTGGACCTCGCAAAATACATTGACCTGTATTTGAACGATGGGCGCGAGCACGTCGGGGCTTTGCGCGCGGGGTTGTCCGCTAAACATCTCACCGAAGACACGGTTAACGAGCTTTTTCGCCATGCCCACTCCATTAAAGGAATGGCTGCTTCCATGGGGTTCGAACGCACCGCCGCGCTTGCTCACGCAATGGAAGACCTCTTCTCGCTCTGGCGCCAGGGCGCAAAAGCCGCGGAGCCGGCCATAGCGGCATGCTCAAGGGCTCTGGACCTGATGGATGCACATATGGACGCGGTCGCGGCCACCGGCTCGGAGGCGGCCGAGGATCAGGTTGCAAGAGATTGCGCCGCGGCGCTCAAGAGAGAGGCCGGGGCATCCGCCCAAGGGCAACCCGGAGGAAGGACCGCATCCGCGCCATCCCCGGCACCGTCATCCGGGCGCGAAACTGGAGGGCGCGGCGCCGGAGAGGGGGCGCCATCCCCGCCGTCAACCCCTCTGGCAACTATTTACGTTTCGATTGACCCCACTTCGGCTTTGCCAGCGGCCCGCCTTCTCATCGTCTCCCAGTTTCTGGAGAAAGCGTTCGGGGCTTGCGCCATGGAACCACCGCTTCGGGACATCCAGTCGCGCAACTTGAAACGGGCCAAGTTTCTTGTTCCGTGGCGCGATGGCGCCAAGGGGAAGGTCAGGCTTTTGCGGGACCTTCCCGAAGTTCGCGAAGTGGTGCTGGAAACCAAGCCGGCCGGGGCTTCCGCGTCCGCCTCGGACAACCTGGCGGCGCACGTTCGAATCACCGCCAAGGAGCTTGACGCGTTTTTATCCAACGCCGCCGGCCTTCTTCACCACCTCAACTTTCTGGAGGCCGGCCTTTCGCGCGAGGAGAGGCGGCGCCACCGTTTCTGGCTCGAGCGCCACCGCGCGATGCTCGGCCAGCTCTTTGGCCAAGTGCTCACTGCCAGGCTCGTGCCCTTCTCCCTGGTGACGGAAAGGCTCGCGCGCCTGGTCAGGGACTTGAGCGAAAGGACGGGCAAGGTTCTTAGGTTCGACGTGATTGGCGCGGATGAAGAGGTTGACAGGGCGCTCCTGGAAAGGCTGGCCGACCCTCTTTCCCATCTTTTGCGCAACGCGGCCGATCACGGCATTGAAAGCGCTTCAGAGCGCGTCGCGGCCGGCAAGCCTGAAGAAGGCCTCCTCTCCCTCGAAATCAGGCGGGACGGCGAGGCGTTGCTCATAAGCGTCAGCGACGACGGGCGCGGGCTTGACGCTGAGGCCATAGGGAAGGCGGCCGTGGAACGCGGCCTAATCTCCGCCGCCGAAGCGGCGCGGCTTCCGCGAGAACGAATGCTCGAGCTGATAACCCTTCCAGCCTTCTCCACTAGAAACAGCGTTTCCGAAATAAGCGGCCGCGGCGTAGGAATGGACGTCGTGCGCAGCGCGGCGGAGGCCTTGGGCGGCGGCCTTGAGATGGACTCCTCCCAGGGAAAAGGCACGCGCTTCACCCTCGTCATCCCCAGCGCGGCGACGCTGACTCAAGTCCTGGTTTTTGGATGGGAAGGCTTGCCGCGCTTCGGGATACCAACGTCTCAAGTGCGCCATATATATCCGCTTTCCGCCTACCCGCTGGTATGGGCCGGCGCCAGGCGCTGCTTGCAGGACGGTGAAACGCTCATACCAGTGCTTGGGTGGCGGCTTGGGCCGGTTGGAAAAGAGGGGTGCGGGCTTGCCGTGGCCGGGCCTTCCGGGGAAAGAGTTATTTTGGCCTCGGAAGTGTTCGAGAGCGAAAGGGTCGTGATCCACCCATGGGGTTCTCCGCTGGGCCAGATCAGGCATTGGGTCGGCGGAGCGCTGCTTTCCAATGGCGAAATCGCATACGTGGTAGATGGGCGCGCGCTTTGCCGTGACGAAGAGCAGCACGGCGGACAGGAGGCCGGGAATGTTCCCGATGCTGGGTGAAAAGGAACTGGACGCCCTTAGGGAAATCAGCAATATAGGGGCGGGCAACGCCGTGACCGCGCTCCACCAGATGACGCAGCGCGTGATTCTTCTGGAAGTCCCGGAAGTGAAGCTCGTGCCATTTTCGAGAGTCGTCGAATCGCTTGGCGGCCCCGAAGAAGAAGTCGTCGGGCTATTCTTTCGCGTCTTTGGCGGATCGCGCGGCAATATGCTCGTCGTCATGCCTCGCGCATCGGCCGAGCAACTCCTCAGGATGCTCTTCAACGGCCACGGTCCAAAGAAACCGCTGGGCGAGATGGAGATCAGCGCGTTGAAAGAGGTGGCCAACATCCTCACGTCGTCGTACCTTGGCGCCGTCGGGACCATCCTGAAGATGCCGCTCATACCATCCATCCCGGCCTTTTCGATGGACATGGCCCAAGCGGTCGTGGACCTGCTGCTCATCGAGCTTTGCGAGGTAACTCATGAGGCATTGGTGATTCAAACGGACTTCAACAGCAGGGACGGCTCCTTCAGGGGACACTTCTTTCTTCTCCCGGACCCCGCCCACATCGGCACGATCATCAAGGCGATTCAGGCGATGTAATGAAAGCGTACGACCACCTTATTTACGCGGGGGCAATCGCCGGCTTCGCCGTTGCGGCCGCGGTGGCTTTTATGCTCCATCCCGACCCGTCAGGCTTGGGAACGCACACCCAACTGCATTTGCCCCCATGCGGTCTGTGGGAAACATTCCACAAGCCTTGCCCTTCATGCGGAATGACGACTTCCTGGGCGCTTCTGATGCACGCGAGGCCGCTTCAGGCGCTGCGCGCGCAGCCGGCGGGCGTCGCCGTCTTTCTGGCGGCGTTCGGATGGTGGCTCTATCTTCCAATAGCGTGGAGAAATGGCCGCCCCTTTGAACACATCTTTGAGATGAAAGCGACGCTTTACACGGCATTATTTCTGATCGTCACCATACTGGGCGTCTGGGCCTGGCGCTTGGCCACCGTCTGAGCCGCGCCGCGGTTTCTTGTACGCTTGTTAATTTCATCGGCTCCTCGCTCGCCGGCGTGGGAGAGCGATGGCAGCTTCAGCTCTAAGGTCGTGATTATTGTCAGACTTCTCATCTGGCCAAATGGCTGCCTCGGAATGGCTGAAAGTCG
>JAEMPZ010000164.1 GCA_022759065.1 Acidobacteriota bacterium
GCCCTGCTTTGGGGATTTGCCCCAAGAAGAGGCGGCCCGAATGGCCGGCTGCAGGCAATTAGGCGATACGCTTTGGGCGGGGGGCTATAGGCTGCCTTTGCTAATCACCTGTTTGTCCAGCCCCCCCAGCGGTTCAGGCCCCATCCAGCCATATTTCCCTTTTTGCCACTCTTCGGCGGGGCATCGGCCGCTTGCGGCCAATTCACGCAAGGGGTCCAGAAAAACGGGCGGCTCGCCGAAAGCCTTAAGACCCTCCTCTGCCGCATCAAGCAGTTCGGCCCATGTTGCCGCCGGATAAGGTCCGGCTTCTGGGCGCCATTTTGACCCAAGCCTGGCGGCCCTCAGAAGCTCGCGCCGAACGCTAACTGGAGCGGGCGGCTGCATGCGGCTGGCCCAACCGAAGCCTCCCGCTCGGCCCATGAGCCCCTTCAACAGCGCGGCCATCGCCATGACCAACGGCAATGGAAGTGAATCGAGGACGCGGATTTCAAGATACCCTCTGATTCGTATGTCCGGGAACAGGGCGCTTAAGTGCAAAAGCCAGTCATCCATGGTAATTGGAGCGATTTTCCCCGGGCGCCTCAGAATTTCGCGGAAAGTTCGCCCATCGGACTCGACCCAGCGGCCCCCGCGTACGAAAAAAAGTGGAGGGCGTTCAATGGCATAGCGAACAAGCGAGCCGTAAGATAGCCCTTTGGAAAAAAGATGTGCCGGAAGGCCGCACCTCTTGGGATCTGTCCGCCGCCAAACCGGCGCCCTCAGGCTCATCCAGCGGCTTCTCCTGCCGTTCGCGGCCGGAGAATTTGCCGTCAAGGCGACTAGGTATGGAATCAGCTTCATGCAGCCATCCACCATGTCGCGCAAGTGCGTTTCATCCATGTAATCAATGGATATCTGCGTTGCGGCGGAGAGCTTCATCATCCATCTGCCACGGTCGCCAGTTGTTTCAAGATGTTTTTTCAGGATCGCGTACCGTGCTTTTGGAACGTCCTTCGTGGCCTCCGGCCCGTCATTCGGGGCGAGCCCCCATGGGAACAAATCAAAGCCAAAAGGCCGCGCCTCGGCCCTGACCATTTTGTGGATTTGCCTGAAAAAGCGATCAATCTCGCCCAAACTCTCGAACGGCCTCGACGCAATCTCAATTTGCGCCCCCGGCTCCAGGGCGATCATCCCTTTGCCCTTGATTTCAAGCGCGATGATCCGCCCTCTTTCCATAACCGGATCAAATCCCTTTTGCGCCAGCCGGCCCAATAGCCGTTCCACGCCTAAAGGCCCAGCATAAGCTATCATGTGGCCTTTCTTATCAAGGGGGAGAAGTTCCCACTCGGCGCCGACCCTTCCTTCCACCGGCGATGGGGGAACGAACGCCTCTTCCAACTGGGCGATGGTTTCTACAGGTTGAGCGCTTCGGGCCTTGTAGGTGCTCATGCTAAAGGCCCAGCGGCTGCGGCCTTTTGCGGGATCGAAGGCCGCTGATTTTCATGGGGCATCGTCACTGTTGGCGCTCGACCCAATGCTGGTAGCGTTCCAGGTAGTCATTCAGCACTCGGGCTGGTTCGATGTGAAGATAGGCCGCTATCTGCCTGAGGAAGCCCTTGAGGTAAATGAGCGCCGGCAAAGCGTCGTACCGCTCCGCCTCTATTGATTCGACGTACCAGGAACGTATGTTGGTCTCAGAAACGATCTCCTCGATGGAAATTTTCTGAGCCTCCCGGACCTTTCTGAGGCCCGCTCCATCAAAGTACTTGACCTCCTGAAGTATTGCCTCAAGAGACCTTGCGGCCCGGCTCTGCGTGTCCTCGGCAGGCGAAGGGGAATCAGCGTTGGCGGAAAAGAGCGCGGGAGACTCGCTGGCGGCTTCACGATATTCCTGAATGCGCTCCTCCGGCGCCATAAGCCCCCGGGCGATCAAGTCTTCATCGTAGCGCTGGCGCAACCCGCTGTTGATCAGCGTCTTGTAGGCTTGCTCAAAGCCATCCCTGATGGCTTCGCGCTGTTCTTTCGACAGGAGCCCGACCGTCAACGGAGAGGTTTCCAGGTAGGGCTCCAGCTTGCGCGTGTAAGCGTTCTGGATATCCTTGGCGGTGGCGCTGAAAGGCAACTCCAGAAGCGCGTACGCGTTGGAAGATTCGCCCTCCTTGGCGCTGGCCTCAAGCGGGCCTTGCGCCGGCCAAAGTTCCGCTTCTTCCTTCAAGAGGATGTTGGCGAGCTTCTCCACCGACATGCTGAAGGCGCACATCGGGTAGGCCTTGGATATAGGCTCCATGGCCAGGGCCCCGGCCTGGGCCTGCGCGTCCCATTCCACGCCGCCCAAAAATTTAAAGGGCGCAAGGAAGTACCTGCGAAGGAGCATCTCTATCTGGCCACCCAAGCGAACATCCTTGTCGTTTTGCAGGCCTGTCAGCACGAAAGCCAAGCGCCTGGAGCGCACCGATTCTTCAAGCGTGGCGATGTCCGATTCGGTGGACTCTTCAAGCTCTTTGAAACCGTCAAGCGGCGAAAGCCAGTTCAATTTCCCTTGCAGCGCTTGATACCGTTTCTTGTTCAAACAGTTGGCCAGAAGCCGGTGCAGAAAAGCGCGGACGAACCGGTAGAAAGGCTCAAGAGCTGGCGGCTGGGCCTGCGCGACGATCAGGACTATGTCGCCGGCAAGCACGAAGTCAAGCGTGTCCGCGCCAGTGCCGGAGCCCGCGTCCACGAGGACGAGGTCGTATGACGATTGCCGCAGCCAAGCCAGCACCTTTTGCTTGGTCAGGTACGGGATGTTCGCGGCTTCCACGACATCCGGGCTTCCAGCCAAGAGGCTGAGATTGGAAACCGGCGTCGGCACCACGGCCTGGGCGATTTCAGCCACCTCTTTCGTGGCTATGGACCCTATGTGGCGTTGCGGCCGCATCATTCCAAGGGCAAGATGGCACGAACCCTCCGTCAGCGCCCCATCAACTAAAAGGACGTTCTTCCCTTTTTTGGCGAGCACTATCGCCAGATTCGCCGCAAGCTGGGTTGTGCCCATGCCTCCCTTCGCCGAAGCCAAGGTGATTACTCGAGGCGGCCCCTGAGGCGTCTCTTCAAACAATGTCTCCAATGCCATCCATTCTCCCAAGAATAACTAATACTATCTTAAAACCGCGCTTGCGGCAAGGTTATTTTCTTGCGAAGAGCGCCTCAAGCGTCCTTATCATCTCTTTTGGCGCCGTGGAAGAGGGCACTGCAACGGGGGCGAGGCCGATGGATCGCAGAGCATCGGCCGTGGTCGCCCCGATTGGAACCAGGCTGGCCCTCTTCAGCGCCGCGCTGGCGCGAAGAGGCAGCCTTTCAAAGAGCGACGCGACCGCCGATGGAGAGGCGAAAAGCGCAGCGTCAACGCCCCGCTCCAGTTCGGCCACCGCTTCCGGATCGAGAGAGGCGCGGCGGGTGGCATAAATGACCAAAGGAACCACCTCCCAACCAGCCGTTTGGAGGGCCCGAGCCAATTCCTGGCGCCCGGAAGCGGCACATGGCAGAAGGGCCGTGGATGGCTCTTCCTTCGAGGCAAGCAACTCTCCCAGCGCAGCGCCCGAGGAAATTTCGGGGACTAGGTCCACCGGAAAACCGGCCGCCTCGCAGGCATGGGCCGTTCCGGGCCCAACAACCGCCACTTTGATGTGCGGTGGAAGCGGCAGTCTTGCCATCTCAAGCCACGCCTTGAAAAAACGAGCGCCATTCTTGCTCGTGAAAGCTATCCACCTGAAGCGGTTCCAATCCCTCGTGACTTGGGAGCCATTTTCTGGTTCGAGCGCTTCCGTCTCAATGGCTGGAAGAAAAACCGGCACGGCGCCAACGGCGCGAAGGAGCCTCGCCAAAGGGGCGTTCTGCTCCTTTTCCCGCGTCAGCAAAACGCGAAGGCCGCGAAGCGGCGACTCTTTGGTCATTCTCTCTCCAGAAGTTCGGAAGCCCCGTTCCCCCAAAACCGTTTCAACAGCTCCAAGGCCAGCGATTCCGCCTTTTCCGCGGCTCCTGAAGCGTGATCCTTGAGGTGGCGCTCGCCTCTAATCGAGGCCAGAAAAGCGTGAAGCTCCACTTTGTCAGCGTCAATAATCGCCGTTATGCCCAAAGGCGTGGTGCAATTTCCCCCAAGCTCCCTTAAAAAGCGCCGTTCCGCCTCGACTTCGCGGCGGGCTTTCGGGCTTTCTATTCGTCCCAGCAAAGCGCGCATCTCCTTGTCGTTCGCGCGGCACTCAACGGCGATGGCTCCCTGCCCAACGGCGGGAACCATTTCATCGGGCTCAAAATAGCGGCCAATTCGCGCGTCGTACCCAAGGCGCCTCAAGCCGGCGGAGGCGAGGAGTATCCCATTGAATTGCCCGGCGTCCAGCTTTTTAAGGCGGGTGTCCACGTTGCCGCGCAGTCCGGCTATTTCCCATCGCGGAAAAAGCAACTTCGCCTGGTGCCGCCGCCTGAGGCTTCCGGTGGCCACCACGGCGTCAACTGGAAGGCTGGACAATGGCTGGCCCTTTTGCATCACAAGCGCGTCCCGCCTGTCCTGGCGCTCCGGAACACATGCCAGGACGAGTTCCTTCGGATTTTCGGCTGGATAGTCCTTCAGGCTGTGGACGGCCAGGTCCACTTTGCCCTCCAACAGGGCGGTTTGAATCTCCTTGACGAAAAGCCCCTTTCCGCCGACCTCCAGGAGCGCCCTGTCCTGAATCAAGTCTCCGCTGGTCTTTATTACTTCCACTTCAGCAAAGCACGAGGGGTCCGCCTGCGCGAGCCGCTCCTGCACGAAGTGGGCCTGCCAAAGCGCGAGGGCGCTGCCCCGCGTGCCTATGCGCCAACGGCGAATGGTCACTGGCCATCTCCTTCACTTGAACTGCGGGGAGGGAGCCCATTTTCGCGCTGCTCTTCCTGGACCGGAAAGAGCTCGCGAAAAATGTCCGCCGCCTGCGCCACGTCCTCCTCCACCACGAGCCGCTTAACGCCGGTGATCGGATTGTGGAGGATCTTGTGGGCCACCCGGTGAATTGCCTTGCGCAGAACGTCCTGCTGCCTGGGAGTGATCTCCCCGATCTTGTGCAGGGCTTCGCTCATCTCCGCTTCCTGAATGGCGTTTGCCCAGGTCACGACGCCTTCAATCATGCCAGAAAGCTCCTGGTGCTCGAGGTAGCGCTCGTGAAACTCAACCTCGGAGGCGATCAGTTGCCTGGCTGCTTCGGCCTTCTGCTTCCTCTGTTCCAACCCCTCTTCCGCCACCTCCTGAAGGTCGTCCACGTTGTAGAGGTAGACCCCGTCCAGCTTGGCCACCGAAGCTTCCACGTCCCTTGGCACGGCGATGTCAATGATGAGAATGGAGGCGTTCCGCCTCAGTTTCATCACCGTTTCCATCATCGCCTTGTGTATGATGCAATTGGGCGCTCCCGTGGAGGATATGACGATGTCGCTTTGAACCATCGCGCGGGGGAAAGTGTCCCACGGCACCACCTGCGCTCCGAATGCCTTCGCGAAGGCCAAAGCCCGCTCGTAGGTCCGGTTGGCGACTTTTACCTGGCGGGTTCCGCTCTCGAAAAAATGGGTGGCGAGAATGCGGCTCATTTCGCCCGCCCCAAGGATCAGTATCCTTTTCGTGGAGAGATCCTCGAAAATGGAACGGGCCAGGTTGAAGGCCGCGAAAGAAACGGTGACCGGGCGTTCGCCTATCCCTGTCTCCGTCCGCACCTTCTTGGCGACGTGGAAGGCCTTCTGAAAAAGCAAATTTAAGGGCGTGGTCAGGACGCCGCCGTCACGAGAAAGGAAGTAGGAGTCCTTGACCTGTCCCAATATCTGCGGCTCGCCCAGGACCATCGAATCCAGCCCGGCCGCCACTCCAAAGAGGTGGCTGACAAGTTCCCGCCCCTGCCTCACGTAGAAGAGGCCCCTGTGGCCTTCCGCCAGCCCCCTGGACGCCAGCATAGTATTCACGAGCGTTTCAACAACGCCGCTCCGGCCCAAATCCGCGTAAAGCTCCACGCGGTTGCAGGTGGATAGCAGCACGCCGCCGCGTATGGCGCCGGCATCGCGCAATCCGCGCAGAAACGAAAGCGCCTCATCGTCAGAGAAGGCAAGGCGCTCCCTCACCTCCACCGAGGCTACCTTGTGGTTCAATCCGATAAGGACGATCTCGCTCAGTGCCACAGTATCCCCAGGATGATCAACAGCGTGGAGGCCGCGCCTGCTATCACGAGCCACGAACGCTTGCGCGGGTTAAGTTTCGCCGTGGCCCAGCCGTATATGGCGAAGCCAAGGATCAGCCAGACGGCCAGGCTGGCCGCCTCCAAAAGCCCCGGATGCCAGCGGTCCTTAGCCCCGTGGACCGCCCCGTAAATCGCCGACGACAATAGGCCGGCGGTGTACAGGACGTATCCGGAAACAAGGAAACGCGTAGCCCACCTCACCGATTCCTCCAGCGAGGGAAGCTTCAGCGCGATCGGCTGGCGGTGGTGGCGCAGGCTGTGGTCCTGCATTATGAAGATCGAGGAATAGATGAATGAGTAGAGGAAGAAGCCTATCCCGATGGTCAAGAGGGAAATGTGCAGCGCGAACCACGGCGTGTAATAGAAAGGCTTGGGCTCTTTCGCCACCAGCGGAATGAGGCGGGCGGCCATCTGGAAGAAAACAACCAGCGGCGTCAGGAAAAACACGAAGACGCGGTTTTTGAGCAGCGCGCCGAAGGCCAGAAAAATCGCGACCAGCCCCCACGACGTGGCTTCGCAGATCTCGTTCAGGTTGGTGGCTGGAATGATGGAGCTTGCGCCCCAGCGCGCCGCCAAATCAACCGTCTGCGCCGCGAAACCGGCGATCATGGAAAAGGCGCACAGAAGAAACAACGCCCGTTTTCGAAACCCCCCGTAAAGAAGGCCGAAGGCCATGCTCGCGACGTAAAAGAACAGAGTCAGGTTGGCTGCCATGAGGTCACCTTTTTTTTATCCATCCGCCACCCAGAAGGCGATCGCCTTCATAGGCCACCGCCGCCTGCCCGGGCGTGGCGGTGCGCGGCGCGCCTTTCCACTCTATCACGACGCTCGAAGCACCCTCAACATGGAGCCGGGCCGGGGCCGCCCTTTGGTGATAACGAACCTGGACGAGGGCTTCTTCCGGGGGCTTCTCGCCAGGCTCAAGATGCCAAATCCAGTCCCTGGCAAGACAAATTCCATCTCCGGTGCTCGATTTTGGCCCAACCGTCAAAGTGCCCGTATCAGCGCCAATGTCAACCACGTAGAGGGGTTCGGAGGCGGCGATGCGCAACCCCCGTCTCTGGCCGGTGGTGAAGCGGTGGAGCCCGTCATGGCTGCCGAGGATTCTTCCGTCAACGTGGCGGATCAACCCCGGTTTGCCCTTCAACCCGCGCGCCTCTAAAAATGAGGCATATCCATCCGGCCCCGCGAAGCAAATGTCCTGGCTCTCGGGTTTCTCTGCCGTGGGCAGGCCAGCCCGCCTGGCCAGCTCGCGCACTTCCGCTTTCATCAAATGGCCGACGGGAAAAAGTGTTCTCCTTCGCTGCTCGGCATTGAGCGAGAAAAGGGCGTAGGACTGGTCCTTGCCAGCGTCGGCGCCTCGAAATATGAGCTTCTCGGTCCCTTTGGCAACGAGCCTGGCGTAGTGGCCAGTCGCTATAAAGGCCGCCCCGATGCCGCTGGCATAATCCCACAGCGTGCCGAATTTGACCCTTTCGTTACAGAGGATGCATGGGTTTGGAGTCTCTCCGCCCAGGTAGGCTTTGGCAAACGGAGCCACTACAAGCCGCTCGAAGGCCTCCTGATGCTCGACGATTCGGTGCTCTATCCCAAGTGCCGAGGCGACTTTCCTGGCAGCTAAAGCGTCCTCGAGGGCGCAGCAGCTCTTGGCATTGGAACCGCACTGGTCGTAAAGCCTCAGCGTTACGCCGATTACTCGGTGCCCGGCCTCGACAAGGAGAAGGGCGGCGACGGAGGAATCAACGCCCCCCGACATGGCCACGACTATGGTTTCTGGCATATTTTCAGCCGGGATTTTCGGTGACGATGAGCATAAGCGTCGTCGAGCCAACGCGGAATTCAGTGTTGTTCTCGATATTCGACGCGACGACGTGCTGCTCGTTCAAGTAAGTCCCGTTAGTGCTCTTCAGGTCCCTAAGAATTATTGCATTCCCTTTGACCTCGACCTGGGCGTGGCGGCGGGACACTTCAGGATCGTTTAGTTCAACGTCCGCGTCAGCGCGCCCTATCACTATCACGGGCTTCGTGACTTGAAAAATCGCCCCCTGGTCCGGCCCTTGCAGCACGGCAAGGGAAATGCGTTTTCCATCGGGCATCTGCAAGAGGTGGGCGTCTGGAACGCCCTGGCCCGACGACGTGGCGTTTATCCTTTGGAGTTTTTGGGTGGACGGCGGTGGCTCTGGCGAAACGCCGGCCTTTTCCGCCGTAATTATGGATTGGCACGAAGGGCACTTGAACTGGATTCGCGCCTGTCCCTGAAAGTGCTTGTCCTCGACCCGGTAGCGCTTTGAACACGAAGGACATTGAACGATCACTTTGGCCTCCAGGGACAGTTTAAGGCGCGCCAGGCGCCATGTCAACCTGGCGCCTACAGACAATGGCCTAAAGCCTGTCTTCCTCGGGAATAATCACAGGGAGGACGGGGAGGCCAGGGAGGAAAGTCAGGCGCGGGGCGTCAGGAGTCAGGTGTTAGGAGTAAGACGTAAGACGTAAGACGTTAGACGTGAGACGGCAGACGGCAGACGGCAGACGGCAGACGGCAGACGGCGGACGGCAGACGGCAGACGGCGGACGGCAGACGGCAGACGGCAGCGCAAGCTCACGCGCGGTCCGCGGT
>JAEMPZ010000061.1 GCA_022759065.1 Acidobacteriota bacterium
GGACCGGCGTCACGCCCGCCACGTATGACATCGGATCTTCAGAAAGGCCAATGCAACGGCAAGTCCTCTTGATGACGACGCCGATCTCCCCCTCGTACTCAACCTGCCGCGACTGCTCCGGTATTCGTATTATGCCGCCGTGGCCAAGGAGCGACGAAACCGGCTTGAGGAAAAGCAGGGGCGTTTCGGGCATCGCATTTCCAAGCTCCTTGGCGTGTTCAAGGTAGTTGCGCCCGATGCATACGATTTTCGTGGGCTGACACGGCGGTAGAAAACGCACCTTCTTGAGGTCAATGGCCGCGCCTCCGGGCGCTCGGGCCACGCCCTTATCGTCAACGATTATTTCAGTGACGCGTCCTTCATAGACTCCCCGCCCCGATTTCATCCCAACGCCTCCGCGAGGCTTTCGTCGGAGAGGAAAGCTCGGTATACGACCCGCGCCTCGCCTTTGAGGCGGACGCCGATATCCCCCAGGCCTGTTTCCTCTATTTCCACTTCGAGAACCCGGCCGGAGCGCACCTTGAAGCTCTGCAGCGCCGGCTTGTGGAAAAGCTTGTACAAAATCCAGGCCGTGGCAGTTACGCCGGTGCCGCAAGCGAGAGTTTCCGCCTCCACGCCGCGTTCGAACGTCCTTATAAGGTGAGGCCCCCGTTCGCCGTTCAGTTGGACGAAATTGACGTTCGCCCCGCCCTCCCCCGCGTCCGGGTGCCACCGCAATGCGGGCCCCAGCGTTGAAACCGGCGCCCTTTCGGCGTCGTTTACAAAAACCACGAGGTGGGGGACGCCGGCGTCCGCAAAGCAGGCGGATATGGGGCGGCCTTGAACCCGAAGGCTCAAGGCGCGCGGGATTTCGGCGCGGACCGGCATTCTGAGGCTGACATCCGTTCCATCGCAAATTTCAGCGTCAAGCATTCCCGCCGAGGTTTCGATTACCATGCGCCTGCCCGCTATCACTTTAAGAAAGGCGAACCTTGAGGCGCACCTGGTTCCGTTGCCGCACATGCGCGCTTGTGAGCCGTCGCTGTTGAATATGCGAACCTTGAATCGGCCCCTCATCGAGTTTTCAATGAGGACAAGGCCGTCGGCGCCGATGCTTGTGCCCCGCCTGCAAAGGCCTCGCGCCAGCGCGTTGAGGTCGTGGACGCTCCATGCGCCCCCTCGGTTGTCGGCGACGATGAAATCGTTGCCGGCGCCAGTCATTTTGTAAAACTCCAGTTGCTCCGTCATTGCATGGTTACCGAGATTCCGCCTGGGAGACGCTTCTTTCCACGGCGGGCGGCGTGTTTGCCAGCGCCGCGATGACATCGCTCTTTGGACGAGGATCTCCCTTGCGCCCGCAAGAAAGGCCGGCGGCCAAGAAAAGGAGGGCCATCATTAAGGCCGACATCTTCAACCATAGCCCCCGCCGGCCGTATGATGAACGTGCCAATCCTCGCGCCGTGCTTGTCATGGCCAATCCCTCGAAAATTACTTTCCGCGAATTTTGTTCTTGACGTCGCGGTAGTTTGCGTTGGCCGCGTAAACCTCTTTGTACAAGGCCTCGGCATCCCTCTTGCGCCCCTGTTCCTCGAAAGTTTCGGCGAGGTCGTACTTGAGCCCGACGTAAATTTCCTCGGAGAATCCCTTGGCGTCGAGGCCTTTCCGGTACCACTTCTCGGCCAGATCGTGCAAGCCCTTCTGCCTGAAGCAGACTCCAAGCATGGAGCAGCACTCGACGAAAAACTCCGGCGAGCGCGCCGCGATCTGAAATTCGCCGATGGCCTCGTCCACCAAGTCCATCTCCTTGTATGCGATGCCAAGATTGTAGTGCGTGGAGTAATCCTCCTCGCCGACCTTCTTTTCAACGCCCTTCTTGAACTCCTTGAAGACCTCCTCGAAGGACATCTCCTCAGGCGATTTTTCTTCGTCGAAAAGCGCCTCCTCGGGCCTGTCGAGGCCGTCGAGAGCCGCGCCCAACTCCGCGGCGAGGTCATAATATTCGTCGCTCTTGGCCTGCTCCGGCGCTTTTTCGGAACCGAAACCGGCGAGGCTCTCTTCCAGAAGCTCTTCGGCGGTCACCTTCATCTTGGTCCGGCTCCGGGAAGCTTCGGTTGCGGCTGGCTCTGGTTCTTTTTGAGGCGGTTCAGTTTCGATGGCAAGGGAAATTTCCTGAGCAGGTTCCTCTGTCACAGGGGCTTGCTCGGCGGCCGCTGGTTCGCCGGATGGCTCCACAATCTCAGGCACTTCAACCTTTGGCGGCTCCAATTCGTGATCGGCTTTAGGCGCCGCCTCTGCCTCGGCGGCTCGCGCCCGCGCGGCCTCCGCTTCTTCGACCTTGAGCCTGACCAAGGCAACGCGCGGGTTTTCACGGTACTTTTCACCGAGGGAGTCAATAGCCCGCCTTGCTTCCTGCAGCAAATCCTGGCTCAAATAGAACTCGATCTCTTCCACCCTTTCGGCGGCCTCCCGCTGCTCGGCCAAGGCGGAATCGGCTTCGGCCTCGGAGAGGTCAATGACGATGGATTCCTCCGGCTCAGCCGGCTTTGCTTTGGGCGGCGCCTCCTCCGCGGAGAGAACCTCAATCGGCTGAAGGTCAAGCTCGAGCTTCCGCGCCTTCGCTTTGGGGCTGGCCGCGGAAACTCCCGACATGAGGGCCTCGGTGCTGAATCGAGCGGCGGCGGGCGTCGGGGGCTCTTCGAACTCTTGGATTGCCTTGTGGTTCGGATCTATGGCGCGTGCTTCTTCCAACAGCGTCGCGCAGGTTTCATCGTCGCCCTGCTTCTTGAAAATTTCGGCCAACTTGAGAATCTGGCGGACGGCCTTGTCCTTCTTGGAAAGGCTCTTAAATATGGTTATCAGCTTCTGGTGAGCCTGAATATGGTCAGGAAGGCGCTTCAGGACCCCCTGGAGAGAGCCGATCGCTTTCTCGGAAAGGCCGTATTTCAGAAAGACCTCGGCCTCGGCGAGCTGCTCGCGGATCATCTCTCCTTCCATGGCGTCCAGGGGCGCTGGCTCTTGCGCAACCTCCGGCGCGGCAGCCTCGCCGGCGCTTTCCGGCTCCACGCCCGGCTCGTCCAACTCTATCGCTATCTCTTCCTGTGGAACTTCGGCCGCGGAAGGCGACTGTTCGGGCTCGGGAGCGGGGGCAGGCTCGACAATTTCGGGCTCGGCCTGTTGAGCGGCCGGCTTGGCCGCCAAAGGCAAGTCGAGATCACCTATCACCACCTCTATCTCTGATTCTCCGGTCTCGTTTATCGAGTCCTCGGTGAACGCGGCCGCTTCTGAAGCTTTGGGTTCGGACGGCGGTTCCTTGCCCAAGCCCATTTTGGCTTCGATTGTCCGCAGTCTTTCCCGGTATTGGGCGCTTTGCGGCTCAAGCTCCAGAAGATCGAGCGACGCCTGCCTGGCTGTCGGAAGATCGCCGGCCGCGAGCGCGGCGTCGGTCAGGGTAGAGAGCACGTTGGCTTGAAGCGCCGCGTTACCGGCCCTTCGGTAGACGCCGCTCAACCCCTTCAAAGAAGGTATGTGGCCTGACGCCGTCTTCAGAATGTCCTTGTAAAGCGCTTCAGCGGCCTGGAGGTCGTTTTGACTGCCAGCCTGGCGGACTGGCTCCAAGAGAGAGGCGGCCAGGTCAAATTCGCGCAGCTGCGAAAGGATGCGCACGGCCCTGGCCAGCAACTGCCTGTTTTCAGGCTGGGCGCGAAGCAGGGCCAGGCAATCGGCCTTGGCTCTTGCGTACTCGCCGGATTGGACGAGCACGTCAACCTTGAGCGCCTTCAGTGCCATCGAATCGGGATTGCGCTCTAAAAGTCCGTCGAGGAGTCCGATTGCCTGATCGGAATGTTTCTGGCTGACAAGGTCTTTCGCAACGCCTTCGAGAAGGCTTATGTTCTCAGGGTCTATCTGCAAGGCGCGCTCGTAAACGCGGGCGGCCTCCTTGGTTTTTCCCTGTGCGGCGAGCGACCGGCCCGCCTTGACGTAGTGTTTAATGGCGTCCTGCTTGTTGCCCTTTTTCAGGAGAAGGTCGCCGACGTGCAGCCTCACGCGCAGATTCTCCGGGTCAATGTCCAGAAGCTTCTGGTTGACGCGAAGGATTGCCTCGACGTCGCTTCCGCCGCTGACCAGTTCGGCGACTTTCTCGTAGGCGGTGCGCGCTTCCTTGACGAAGCCCTGCTGCTCCGAAAGCTCGGCCAGAAGCTCCCAGGCCCGCAGATTGTTCGGATCTTCGCGAACTGCTATCTTGAGCGAGGCCACGGCTTTCATAGCGAAGCCGTTCTTGTTGAATAGTTCGGCGACCTTAATGAATATGGGAACGGCGGCGTTCTTGTTGCCCACTCGCAAATGGAGGTTGCCAAGCTGGCTCAGCGTTGTGATGTCGCGCGGGTTGTCCTCGACCAGCTTCTGATACTCCCTGATGGCCTCTGGCACCTTGTTGGCCATCAGGAGCTTGTCGGCGTTTATCTTGACCTTGACGCGGTCAATGGCCATCGTATAAAGGTCCCCTCTGGCACGGGCGGAAGCTTTTTCTGTGCAACGGGCTTGGGCCGTGACGTCTTATGGCCTCAAGGTGCTCGCGGGTCCCGTAGCCCTTGTTCCTCCGCAACCCATATAGAGGATAATCCTTTTCAAGGGAGCGAATCAACCTGTCCCTCGTGACCTTGGCGACGAGGGAGGCCGCGGCGACCGAGACCGAGAGGGTGTCTCCCTTTACGACGGCCCTGGAAGGAAAAGGAAGTGGGGGCAGCACGTTGCCGTCAACGAGGACGTAGTCCGGGGCTGGGTCGAGTTTCTCGACCGCCTGGGACATCGCTTTCAGCGTCGCCCTGAGAATATCGGTGCGGTCAATCTCGGCCGCATCGACAAGGCCCACTCCGATCACGTGACCTCCGATGGCGAGCCGCTCATACAGCGCTTCACGCTCGCCTTCCGGCACCGTTTTTGAGTCTCGAATCCCGGCCAAGTCGCCGCGAGGGTCCAAAATCACCGCCGCAGCGACCACTGGCCCGAAGAGGCTCCCCCTGCCAGCTTCGTCAACGCCGGCCACCCGCAGGATTCCGCGGCCCCAGAGGGCGCGTTCAAGCGCCAGCAGGTCACTCATCGCCTAATCGCGGCGGAGTTCCTCGATGCGCGCCTTCTTGCCTTGGAGGTCCCGCAAATAGTAGAGTTTTGCCCTGCGGGTTTTGCCCTCCTGCATAACCTCGATTTTGTCCAGGATCGGGCTGTGGAGGGGAAAAATCCTCTCTACGCCGATTCCGCCGGAGATCTTGCGAACCGTCACGGTCTCTCGAAGCCCTCCGTGATTCCTGGCGATAACGACGCCCTGGAAGACCTGGATCCTCTCCTTGTCGCCTTCCTTGACCTTGACGTGGACGCGCAGCGTGTCCCCCGCCTTGAAGGCCGGAATGTCAGTTCTCATCGCCGCTTTGTCATACATGTCAGCCGTTTTCATTGCGTGCCTCCAAAGTATGCGTGCGCCGGACCAGATCCGGGCGCCGCGAGTTTGTAATGTTAATGGACTGTTCCTTGCGCCACTGGCGTATCGCCTCATGGTTGCCGGAGACCAAGACGGGCGGCACCTCAAAGTCCCTGTACACGGCGGGCCGAGTGTAGTGCGGATATTCGAGAAGGCCGTCGCTGAAGGATTCCTCGAGCGTGGAAGCCTCGTCGCCCAATGCCCCCGGAAGAAGGCGCACCACCGCGTCAGCGACGACCAAGGCGGCCGGTTCTCCACCGGAAAGGACGTAATCGCCTATTGACAATTCGAGGTCCACGAGGTGGTCAATCACACGCTGGTCAACGCCCTCGTAACGCCCGCAAAGAAGAATAAACCCGTCAAGCGAGCTGAGATCGCGCGCCATGGACTGCGTAAACTGCCTGCCCTTGGGGGTAAGGTATATCAACGGCCCTCGCTGGCCCCCGCCGCTTCGTACCTTTTCAACGGCGTCGAAAATAGGTTCCGGCTTGAGCACCATTCCGGGGCCGCCGCCGAAAGGCGCGTCGTCAACGGTGTGGTGTTTGTCCCTGGCGCATTCCCTGAAATTGTGGACGTGAATTTCCACGGCGCCCGCTTCCACGGCGCGCCCTATTATAGAAGCCTTGAAGGGCCCCTCGAACATCTCGGGAAAGAGCGTCAAAACATCAATTCTCACTTCGCCTCAGCCTCATCGTCAACGCCTGGGTAGCCGGCGGGGAGATTCACCGCGACGAGGCGTTCTTCTTTGCGAAGCGTCACGCCAAGCCCGGTCACCGCCGGTATCTCCATTTCGCCGCGAGCCGTCTTCACGTCGAAGAGCCAATAGGCCGGCCCGCGCCGGACATCTTTGACCTCCCCGAGCGTCCCGCGACTTTCGTCAACTACGCTCCAGCCTACCACTTCCTGCGTGTCAAAAGACAGCGCCCCGTCTTTGGGCAGCGCGCCTTCAGCGACCAGAATTTCCCGGCCCAGAAGCGGCTCGGCCGCCTTAAGGGTCTCGATTCCGTCAAGCCTGAGGACCGAACCCTTTGAGTACCGGAAGTATTCAACGACCCGGTATGGACGCGCCCCCTCGTCCGGCCCCGCCCAGACATCAGCGCCATTCAAAACCGGAGCAAGGTTTTCAAGGTACGGTTCCACCCAAAGCCCACCGCGGTAGCCCCGTGTTTTGACTACTCGCGCGACCGGGACCATGCCGGACATCGTACAGTTACGCCGAAAGCAGAGAGACTACTCTGACGGAGCTTTTGCGCCCCTGGCCAGAGAAATGATCTTTCCAACCTGCGCCGAGGGCCTGGCTCCGCGCGAGAGCCAATAGTCCACTCTGCCGAGGTTCACGTCGAACTTGGAAGGATTTGGCAGTGGATCGTAAGTTCCCACTTCCTCGACGTTGGTACCTCCGGGACGATTACGGCTGTCCGACACCACCAGGCGGTAAAAAGGGCGGTGTCTCTGGCCGATGCGCTTTAATCTTATCGAAAGCAACGGTCACCTCCTGCGTTCATCTTGAACGCGAACATGAATTATAGCCGCTTATGTGGCACTATGTCAACGGCAACAAAGGCGATACGAGGCTCAGCCGGTAAGCATGAGCCGTGACTAGTAAATGGTGATTACTGTTTGGTACAAAGCGCAAGGTTATGCCGTGCGGATTATATTCCCGCCACAAGACACTATTCACCAGTCACCAGTCACGAGACAACTGCACTCCCGTTGCCCTTTAGCCTAAGCTCCGGCCTACTTCTGTATCTTCACCTCCACGGGTTGGGAGGGCGGCCCCGGGGTGCCCGCGGCCGGCTGGCAGTAGACACGGTAAAGTGCGCTGGCCGCGCCTTTCGGGGGCCTTGAATCAAGCGCTTCGGCCGTGCCGGGGGGCAATGGCCCGGCCACCTTCATCCACTGCGTTTCTCCCGGAGCCTTTCTCTGCACTACCGTCAGATCAAGGCCGGGCGCAGGCGTGAAGCTGACGATGACCTGGGGGAAGGGGCTCGCGACGTACTTCGCGGAGGGTGGCGGCGGAGGAGAAAGCGTTCTCTCTCCAACGCGAACGGTGATGGGCGCGGAAGGCTCGCTGTGATTTTGTGCCCCATCCACCGCCACGACGCGGTAAACATAGGTGGCGCCGGAGAAAACCTGCTCGTCCACGAAATTCCGCGCCTGCGCTGAAATCGGTTTTGGCGTGATTACCTCAGGCGTCGCCGTGACCGTTTGCGCCCTGAGCACTATGAATCCAGAAGCCTCTTCAGGCGGGCCTCCCGGCTCGAAATCCAAAGAGACTTTGCCAGAAGTGGCGTCGAAGGATGTGATCTTGGGCGCCGATGGAGGATGGGCCGGCGGAAGAGCCACGACCACCTTGGCCGAAGGCTCGCTAGGCTGTCCGTCATTTCCGATGGCGATGACCCTGTATGTCAGGGTGCCGCCTTGTCCCATGACGAGCATGTCACTATAGGCCGGCTCGGGGGTGATTCGGTCCGAAAGCCTCTCCCATTTGTCGTCGTTAAGGCGCTCAACGCGGTAACCGGCTATGGCGGTCGCGCAGGGCGCCCATTTCAGCACAACCACTTGGGTTCCGATCGTGGCAGTAAGGTTTTCTGGCGGCGGCGGGGGCGCCGATGCCCTGGCGAGGGCCATCACGGGAGTTGACGGCGCGCCCGTTTTCTGATGGTTGTCGAGCGAGGTAACCCTGTAATAGTAGCGCTGGCCTGGTTGGACGGAGCTGTCAATGTAGCTCGACGCCTTGGGCGCCAAAGGCTTTTCGGTAAGGCTGACGAACGGGCCCTCGTAGAAATTCGACCGCTCAAGAAGGTAGCCGGCAGTCCTCGGGTTTTGGGATGGCTCCCACGTGAGCGACACCTTGTCGGGCTTGACCTCCGCCTTGAGGCCCTTTGGAGGATATGACGCCTCGAAGTCGGGGACGAAGACCGAGACCGGCCCAGCCTGCGCGGTCTCCCGGCCGAAGACGTCAACGCCGACGGCAATATAGCGGACCTCCCTGTCCACGGGCGGCTTGTCGTCAATGAAGCGGGGCAGGCGGACCTTGCGCTCCTCGTCATCTCCTGGAAGGATTGGGCCCTTGGAGATTACCTCGAATCCTTTCGGCCCCTCTCTCTTCACGCGGAAGCTGAAAATGGGGAGCCCCGGCTTGGGGGTTGGCAGGTCCCAGTCCAGCGCCACGCCCTGGGGCGTCGCGGCGCCGCGGAAGTTGGGCGGCGCGTCGCCAGGCGGCGTCGCCTCTTTGGGGTTTACCGGCATGGAGAGCCCAACTACTTTTCCGTCCGGCTCCATGACCTGATAGACAACGGGGCCTGAGAGGTCGTTGTGGTCCTCCCCCGCCAGCCCCACCGCTTTCGCGAATGAC
>JAEMPZ010000076.1:0-7140 GCA_022759065.1 Acidobacteriota bacterium
CTGTGAGAAAGGCAGATGATGGATGATAGATGAGGGATGAGGGCAAGATCGCCGCCTCACGCCTGACTTTCCTCCCTTACCTCCCTGACCTCCCTGTGATTCTTCCCTTGGTGGCTTGGTGGTGGATCCTCCCGCGTTACTCCGTCACGCCGTCACTGCGTAGTGAGGCCATCGCCGTTTCGATCAAGCCGGCGGCCTTTTCGGTCGCCCCACGGCGCGCGGCTATGGCGCCCCGCGCCGCCAGGCCCATTGCTTCGCGCGCCTCGGAATCGGCCAGCAATCTTGAAAGCTCGGCGGCCAGCTTCTCGGGGCTGTCCACTTGAGAAGCGCCGCCTGCCGCCAACAGGAGCGCCGCCGGTTCCTTGAAGTTTTCCATCGAAGGGCCAAAGAGGACGGGCTTTCCAAGGAAGGCCGGTTCGAGGGGATTCTGTCCGCCGCATGGAACGAGGCTCCCGCCAGCGAAGGCGGCGTGTCCAAGTGAATAGGCGGCCCACAGTTCGCCCATGGTATCGAGAACGATGACGTCCCACGCGGCACCCGGTTTGTCCGTCCGTCTGGCCGCCCTAAGGCCCAACTTCGAGGCTTCCTCAATGGACACTCTTACCCTGCCGAGGTGGCGAGGCGCGAGGATCAACTTCGCTCCCGCCACGTCCCCAAGCAACAGGGCGTGAGCCTTAAGCACAAGGGCCTCCTCGCCTTCGCGCACGCTGCCAGCCACCCATAGGGGCGAGCCGGGCTCGCCAAGCCGCGCCTTCAAGGCCTCAACTTGCGAAAGAAACGCGGCGGGCGGCTCCAAATCGTACTTCATGTTGCCGGCGACCGTGACGCGGCCACTGGAAACGCCAAGGCTCCTGAACCGCTCGGCCTGCTCTTCGGACTGAGCCGCGACAAAGACATCTTTCAAGTTTCCGCCGAAGACGCCCTTGAGGGCGAGGGTCCTTTGGAGGCTTCTGTCCGAAATCCTCGCGTTGGCGATGACAACCGGAACATCACGCATGGCCGCTTCTCTTATGAAGCCCGGCCACAGCTCGGTTTCCACTAGGACGAGCGCTCCGGGACGGACACGGCGGAAAGCCCTTCGGGGCGCAAAAGGCAGGTCGGCCGGAAAGGCGCATGGCGCCCGGCCCTCTTTCCGAAGAAGCTCAAGCCCCGCCGCCGTCGTGGCGGTGAAGAAAACGGCGGACCCTCGCTTTTCAAGCATGGCGCCGAGCTTTAGCGCCAGCCTGGCCTCCCCCGCCGATACCGCCTGGATCCAGACCGGGCCGCCGGAGCAGCGCCGCAGGAACCCAAGCCTCTCGCGAAGCCGCCCCCCTTGGCGCAGCCACAGGAATGCCAGCCATAACGGGGCAAGAAGCGCGGTGAGGAGCCTATAAACGAACCAGAGCATTTCGCCTCCGTGGGTCCATCTGTTCGGAACCTGCCTCGCCCAGGGCCTGGAGCGACCATACCACGATGAATAGAAGCGCGCCCGGGGCAATGGCCAAGTGCGGGGCTTCGAGCAAAACGTCGCACCCCGCCGAAAGCGTAGCGCCCCACGACGGGTAGGGCGGTTGTATCCCCAGCCCCAGAAAAGAGAGCCCCGCCTCGGAAAGCATAACACCAGCGGCCCCCGCCGCGCTCTGCACAAGAAGGAGAGGCGCCACGTTAGGAATGATGTGGCTTTGAAGCACCCGCCATTGCGTGGCCCCGGCCACCCTCGCCGCCTCCGAGAAGGGGCGGTTCCCAAAAGAGAGTGATAGCGAGCGGGCGACGCGCGCGTACCCTACCCACGCGGTGGCGCATAGCGCAAACACGAGCGCGCCAAGGCCCCTTCCCACGTAGGCCACGATGGCGATTGCCAGCAGAAGCCCCGGGAGAGCCATCAGAATGTCAACAATCCGCCCGAAGATGAAGTCCAGCGTTCCGCCCCTGTACCCGGCCACGGCGCCAAGAAGCCCACCGGCAAAAAGCGAAATGGCCACGCACGCCGCGGCTACGCTCAAAGAAACGCGGCCGCCGTACAGCAGGCGAGAGAGGAGGTCGCGCCCAAGCTCGTCTGTTCCTAAAAGGTGGGCTGGAGACGGCGCTTCGAACCGGTTTGCCAGGTCAATTCGCTCGTAAGGCGCCGGGGCAAGCCACGGCGCGCAAAGGGATGCAACCACCCAAGCCAGCAAAACGAAAGCGGCTATTCTTCCCCTCTTCACCTGGCCCTCGGATCAAGCAAGGCGACCGCCACGTCGGCCAGGAGGTTGGCCGCGACGGCCACGGCGGCGAAAGCGAGGATCACTCCCTGAACGAGAGGATAATCCCTGCTGCTGATGGCGCTCAGCACGAGCGTGCCAAGCCCCGGCCAGCGGAATATCTTCTCCACCAGCACCGCTCCAGTCAGCACCGCGCCAAGCTGAAGCCCTATGACTGTAGCCACCGGAGCGAGCCCGTTGGGCCCGGCGTGGCGGAAGAACGCGCCCGTCTCGGTAAGCCCTCTGGCTCTGGCGGCCCGGAGATAGTCGCGCTGGGATTCTTCTCGCATTGAAGCTCGAACCGTCCGGGTCAGGAATCCGGCCAGCGGAAGTGCCAGCGTCATTGCCGGCAGGATTATTGCCCCAGGCTCGTCCGAGCCGGAAACCGGGAACCAGGGCCGCCAAACCGCGAAAGCAAGCAGCAGGATGGGGCCGAGAAAAAAGGAAGGCATGGAGAGGCCGGCGGTGGAAACAAACAGCGCCCCTTTGTCTATCGCGCCTCCAGGCCAGCGGGCCGCCGCGCCGCCCAGGGGCAAGGCGACGGCGACGGCCATGAGAAGCGCCGTCAGGCCGAGGCGCAGCGTGAGAGGAAAAGCCGCGTGCACCTCGGAGGCCACGGCTCTTCCCGTTCTTATTGAACGCCCCATGTCTCCCACGCAGAGCCTGGCCATGTAGAGCGCGTATTGTTCAAAGAGAGGACGGTCAAGGCCTAGGTCATGGCGCAGCTCGGCCTTCTTGGCAGGCGGGGCGGTCTCGCCCAGCATGATTTCAACTGGGTCCGATGGCAGCGCGTGCCCGAGCAGAAAGACCAGCGTAACCACTCCCCATAACGTGGGGAGCACCCAGATCAGGCGCTTCGCAAGAAACTGTTTCATCATCCCTCATCTTTACTAGGTGCCCTTGGCGCCTTCGTGGCGAGAAAAGTTTCTATTCGATTGCGCGTTGGCAGCGGGCTCCGATGATTGGGGCCGGCGCCCGCCCATTGTATCCAATGCGGCTGTTAAGGTAAATTACCGCCATGGGGCACGGACGCCGCTTTTTCTGTCCTACGAACCTGACATCTCCGCCGTGGAAGCTTTGCGAGGACGAAGCGCGGCACATCAGGAAGGTCCTCAGGCTTCAGGTCAACGACAAGATAACGCTCGTTGACGGCCAAGGCGGATGGGTCACCGCGACGCTCAAAACGCTAAATGACCGCGAAGCTGTCGCCGAGCCATTGGGGCCGCCGCGCCGAGCAGAGCCGCCCATTCTCAGGCCTCACCTTCTGGTTGCTTCGCCGGACCCCAAGGTGATGGACCAGGTACTCGAACACGCCGTCGAGCTGGGCGCATGGCGCGTTGCCATCGCCGTGGGCGCTCGCTCGCCAGCCCCTTTTGAGGCGCTTGTGAAGAGAGAAGCGCGCTTCCAGACGCTCATGCGCTCGGCCGTCAAACAGTCGGGCAATCTCTTTCTCCCGGGCCTTGGCCTCTACCCGAGCATCCAGGAGGCGCTTGCCTCCCTCCCGACGCGCGGATGGCTCTTTAAGCAGGATGCGCCGCCGTTCACGGTTCAAACCCAGGTTGGCGACGTTCTTCTGGCCATTGGCCCGGAGGGAGATTTTACCGAGGGCGAGACGGAAATGCTTCTCAGGCAGGGGTTGCATCCGGCCGCTCTTGGGCCCTACACGCAGAGGGTGGAGACCGCCGCTTTGAGCGCGCTTGCCTTGCTCGGCCCTGTCACTCTTCAGGCGGACGCCGCAAAGCTCCAGGGTTGACGTAAACGAGGATGTTGTTGTCGTTAGGGTCGAGGACTTCAAGGTAGAAGCCTTTTGTCAGGTCGGCATCTCTGCTGACTTCCCCAACAAGGACTTCTCCGTCGAGGAAGGTGACCCTGACGAAGGCGCCCTGTTTGCGGGGTTGGAGTCTGGCGCGTTCAGCGGACCCTTCGTAGCCGGGGTTTCCACTGAAGGTCTTGACAAAGAAGGCGGCCTTTAGCTCGCGCAGGTCAACATCTATTGTCCGGCCTTCAAGGGTTTCCACGCGAAGCGATTCCGTCCCGTCGGGAAAGACGCCGGAAAGCGCCGCTCCAACCGTCCCATCCAGATAGTGAAGGACCAGCTTCTTTTTCTCCATGACCGCTCCCACAAGTGCAAAATGTAGCGCTAAAAGAGCCCTCGCGCAAGCGGAACCTTGCCATGTAGCGCGGCTGGATGTAGACTTTAGGCATGACGGCTTTGGCGCGGCGAATTCACGCGTTGGTCATGCAGGAGGCGGAGCAGGTCACCAGGCTCAGGCGGGGCGCCCTGTATGCGCTGAGGCTCGGGTACCACGTTTCCCGCAAAGCATGGGAGGACCAGTTCGCGCAGCGCTCGGCTGCGCTATCGTTCTTCACGCTTGTCAACGTCTTCCCCGTCCTGGTCCTTTTTCTCTTCTTTCTCGGCAGGTCCCCGCTCTTCAAGGAGCACATGGCGCGCGTGCAGAATCTCGTCTTGGGCCAAATGGCCGTCTCGGGCGCGCGGCAGGTGGTTGACGACCTTTTCAGGGAACTATCGAACAACCTGGACCTGCTGGCGTCGGGCGTCTCCGGCTTCCTGGGGCTCTTGGTGCTCATCGCGCTGGGCACTTCGCTCATGCTTCTGGTTGAGCGCTACCTCAACGACATCTGGCGCGCGCCGCGGTCGGAGCACAATATATTCGTTCGCGTTGCCGTCCTGTGGACCGGACTGACGGTTTTTCCAATGCTCGTTGCCGCTTCGTTCGCCTTAAGCGCGCAACTCGGCAAAAAGCAGCTCCCCGGTTTCTTCACTCAATTTATCCTGCCTTACGGCATCACCGTGGCCCTCTTTTTTCTTCTCTACAAAGTGGTGCCATCCGTGCCGGTGCGGGTTAAGCCTGCTCTCATAGCCGCGATAGCCTCCGCGCTTTTATGGGAGACGGCCAAGGTCGCCCTGGGCGCCTACGTGAAGACCGTTTTTTCTCATAGCGTGATCGGAAAACTCTACGGCTCGGTGGCCCTCGTGCCCATTTCCATGGCTTGGATTTACTACTCCTGGCTGATAGTTCTCTTCGGAGCAGAACTGTGTTACGCGCTACAGCACCTAGACGAGCTGCAAAGCGAGGCGCGCAGGAGGTGGTTTCTTGACAAAGGCGCCACGCCGCTCTCTGGCGCCGCGGCCATGGCGGTCTGCGCGGAGATTTCAAGGGCCTTTTTGCTGGGACGGCCCGCCCCTTCTGATGCTCAGTTGGCCTCCGCCTTCGGCCTTGACCCTAAACCGCTGCGAAGGTGGCTGGACCGCCTGACTGAAGCGGGGTACCTCCAACGGGCAGATAGCGGCTCCCTGCTGATGGCTCGCGCCCCATCGTCGGTCTCCGCTGCCGCGCTCGCCGGCCTCTACGCCGAATGCTTTCTGGCGCCGTTGCACGGCCATGGGCCTCAGGCGGAGAACCTGGCGCGGGCGGAGAGGGAGCAGGCGGCAACGTTCTACGCTGACAAGTCGCTCGAAACTTTATCGTTGACTATCGAGGAAAAAGGAGAGAAGCCATGATTAACAGAGAAAAGATGGTCAGATTGTTCCTGGCGGTCCTGGCCGGGACAACCCTTTTTGTGGCCGGGTTTTACACTGGGGGGAGAGTCCAGCGGGCGCAGGCGGGAGTGTGGGACCGCCTAGTTGACATCGCCGGCGAGGCCAAGAAGCTGAACGCGTCACTTAAGGATCTCGAGGCCAACATCCAAAAACTGAAGCAGAACGCCTCGGACATCAAGGAGGTGCGTGACAAGCTCGACCCGACCTACAAGAAGGAACAAAAATAGGCCGTTCGGCTTTCATTGCCGGATTGGGGCTACTGCGCTTTCAGCCTGCTTTGGGCCAAACGGGACAAGGACCGTCACGGTTCCCGGAATGGCTGGAGTAAAACGCCACTGGCGCACGCACTCAAGCGCCGCCTCCGCCAACCCCCTTGGCCCTGGCAGTTCCTTGACCACGGAAACCAAGTAAGGCTTTCCCTCCGAATCCACCTCGGCCCTGACAAGAACGGCCGCCCTTTCCCCTGATCGGGCGAACTCCGCCGGCACGCGCGGCTCGGTTTTCGAGAGAATTTGGGGAACCGTCGTTGCCCCCCGCTCGTAGGCCGAGAAGTGAACGCGGACCTGCCTGCCCTGGTTCACAGGCTCGCCTCGGAGCCTGCCTGGTTCCCACACCCAGTTCTTGACGGCGGCCAGCGCCGCTTCGCCAAAGCCGTAACCGGCCGGCGCTTCACTCGCCACGCTTGCCCCGGCGGTCTGGCCCAGCGCATCAACCGTCACCTTCAAGACGACTTCGCCGGACACGCCCTCGGCCCTTGCCGCTTCTGGATAGGCGGGGTTGGGGGCATACAAAATGGCCGGCGCCGTGGCAACCTCCACGTGGTCCTTTTGAACCGCGCAACCAGAAACAAGCAGGAGCCCAATAAACCCGCAAAAGAAGTTGGCAGTTTTGCTCATGAAAGGCCTCCTTCGCGACACAATGAGCGCCGGTACGTCATTAAGGCGAACCGGCCTCAATGCTGGCGGTCACGTTCACCCGCCGCGCGCCCACGAGCGCAAGCGTGTATGCGCCAGGAGCGGCCGCTTGGAGTTTTAGCATTTTTCGGCCCGAAGCCCTGGCAACCGGCTCGTCTCCTCCACCGAGGTAAAGGAAGGCGTCAACGGGCGCGTCTTCCGGTTCGAGGGCTACAGAGACGGTCACCGCCCCCTGCGCGCGAAACTTCTTTTCAAACCGGTAGCCGTTCGAGGCGTTGAGAGTCGCCGTCTCCTTGAACGCGACGCCCGCCAGCATAGTGACAACGATCGCCGTGGCGATAATTACGGCCACTGTTACTCTTCTCATAAAGGCCTCCCAAGAATGGCGCGGAGCCCGCCCCGCTTCCCTTATAAAATATAGTGCAACCGGACCCGCCGTGCCACT
>JAEMPZ010000076.1:7240-8757 GCA_022759065.1 Acidobacteriota bacterium
GAGCCCGCCCCGCTTCCCTTATAAAATATAGTGCAACCGGACCCGCCGTGCCACTTTACAAGCCTTTCGGGTTGTGGTAACTTAAGCTGAGGAGCTTCCCATGGATGTGGTCTTCTGGGGCGCCCGAGGCAGCGTTCCCTGTTCTTCGAAGCAGAAAATCCACTACGGGACAAACACTCCCTGTCTCGAAGTGGTCTTGTCCGACCACGAGCGAATGGTTTTCGACGCCGGGACCGGCCTCGTCTCCCTGGGGAACCACCTTGAAAAGCTTGGGTTTCCAAACTGCGGCGTGGTCCACTTATTTCTTTCGCACTTTCACTGGGACCACGTTCAGGGGCTGCCATTCTTCAAGGTTGTTTACCGCAAGGAGACGACCTTGAGGCTCTACGGGCAGCCCGGGATCGAGCTGGCTTTTTCGCGCCAAATGACCGCCCCCTTCTCTCCCGTGCCCTTCGGGGCGCTGCCAGCCAAAATCGAAGTCGTCACGATCAACAAGCCAGTGATGGTCGGCGACGCCCGTATCACCCCGGTGCCTTTGCACCATCCTCAGGGCTGCTACGCGTACGTCCTCGAACACCGAGGCAGGAAGGTTGTTTACGCCACGGACACAGAGCCGGACCACGGGCCCATGGACGAGAAGCTGGCCGAGGCCGCCGGCGGCGCGAGCCTGCTGATCATGGATTCCAACAACGCGGTTGAAGAGGTGCCGCTTCGCAAAGGCTGGGGCCATTCCACCTGGAAGGACTGCGTCGCCATGGCCAAGCGCGCGAAGGTCTCCAAGCTGGTGCTTTTCCATCACGACCCGTTCCACGATGACGAGGAAGTTTCGAAGAAGCAGCGCCTGGCCCAGGAGCTTTTTCCCGAATCCGTATGCGCCTATGAAGGAATGCGGGTTAAGGTGGAGGCGCGCGTCTAATTGGCCATTGCCGCGTTATCTCTCGGCAGCAACCTGTACAACCGGAACCGTTACCTTGCTTCTGCCGTTGAGCTTTTGGCTGCCGCGCCGCTTCGCATAATAAAGCTATCGAAAGCATACGAAACGGAGCCGGTGGAGTGTTCCCCCCAGCCTTGGTTCTTGAACCAAGTCGTGTTGGCCGAGACCTCTCTTGCCCCGCCGATGCTCCTGGAGTTTCTGCTTGGCATTGAGGAGCGTCTCGGAAGACGCCGCGCGGGCGAACGCGGGGCAAGGACGCTTGACATGGACCTTCTCTTCATGGACGCCCTCGTCATAAGCACGGCCCGGCTGACGCTTCCCCATCCCTCCGCCGCTACAAGGCGTTGCGTGATGGTTCCCCTTTGCGAGGTGGCCCCGGCGTGGATACATCCCCTTCTTGGGCTGAGCGCTTCCGACCTATTGGCGCGCTCCACCGCCCCCGGGCGCGTCATGCGAAGGCGCGAACAATAGGCGACCAACCCACCACCAAGGCACAAATGGAAGAATCACAGGGAGGACGGGGAGGAAAGGGAGGAAAGTCAGGCGTAAGGAGTGAGGCGTCAGGAGTTAGGAGTCAGGGGCA
>JAEMPZ010000144.1 GCA_022759065.1 Acidobacteriota bacterium
CCTAACTCCTAACTCCTAACTCCTAACCCCTAACTCTTCATACTTTTCCCCACTAACAGCCTGCCCTTAACGCCGAGACGCTGATATTCAGAAACCCCAAAACCCCGGCACCCCGGCACCTTATTTCATCGCGGCATTTGGGTTTTGGGGGGCTTGACAGGCTGGAAAAAGCATTTATACTGGCGTAGGTGCTTTTAGTGTTTCCCCAGAGGGGCTTGTTTGCCGATGGCTGAACGTTTGGGCGAGATGCTTTTGAAGGCGGGGCTCATAACGCCTCAGCAGTTGGAGGAGGCGCTCAACCTCCAGAAGACCAACGGCGGGCGTTTGGGGCTAAATCTTGTCAAACTGGGCCACGTCAAGGAGGAGGACATAACCTCCCTCTTGTCCGAGCAGTACGCGGTTCCAGCGATTCACCTGGAACACTTCGAGATAGATGAATCCATCCTAAAGCACATCCCCGCGGACATGGCTCGGAAGTACCTTGCCATTCCAATTGAAAGAACCGGCGCCACGCTGACGGTCGCGATCGCCGATCCCTCAAACGTGTTCGCCCTGGACGACATCCGCTTTTTCACGGGCTACCAGGTGGAACCGGTCGTGGCCTCGGAGGCGTCAATCCGCGAGGCGATCGAGCGATATTACGGCAGTTCCAATGAGATGCAGCTCAAGGACGTGATGGACGAGATTTCCAAACAAGAGGTCGCCGACCTCGAAGTGGAGGAGGAAGAGGGCGAGCTTACCGAGGAAGGGCTGGCTGCCGCCTCCGAAGAGGCCCCCGTCGTCAAGCTCGTCAACGTCATTCTGACCGATTCGATCAAGAGGGGCGCCAGCGACATTCACATCGAGCCCTACGAGAAGGATTATCGGGTACGGTTTAGAATTGACGGCGTCCTCTACGAGGTGCTCAAGCCGCCGCTGAAACTCAAGGACGCGATCACCTCCCGCGTTAAAATTCTCGCGAAGCTGGATATCTCCGAGCGGCGCCTCCCGCAGGACGGCCGCATCAAGATGAAGGTGAAACTCGACGGAAAAGCCAAGGAGATTGACTACCGCGTCTCCACCGTTCCTTCCTTGTACGGCGAAAAGGTGGTCATGCGCCTTTTGGACAAGGAGGGCCTGAAGCTCGACTTGACAAAGCTGGGTTTCGAGCCGGAGAGCATGAAGAAGTTCGAGAACGCCATAGCCAAGCCTTACGGCATGGTTCTCGTCACCGGCCCGACCGGTTCAGGCAAGACCAACACGCTCTATTCGGCGGTAGGGCAGTTGAACACGCCCGAGACAAACATAATGACGGCCGAGGATCCGGTCGAGTTCAGCATCCAGGGGTGCAACCAGGTCCAGATGAAGGAAGCCATCGGCCTCAACTTCGCGTCCGCGCTAAGGGCTTTCCTGAGGCAGGACCCGAACATCATCCTGGTGGGCGAAATCAGGGACTTCGAGACCGCCGAGATAGCGGTCAAGGCGGCATTGACGGGCCACCTCGTCCTGAGCACCCTCCACACCAACGACGCTCCGTCAACCATCAGCCGCTTAATGAACATGGGCATCGAGCCTTTCCTGGTGGCCACCTCCGTCCTTCTGATTCAGGCGCAGAGGCTGGTCAGGCGCATCTGCAAGGAGTGCAAGGCGGAGGTCTCCATCCCTCCCAAGGCGCTCATGGACTTGGGCTTCACCGAGGAAGAGGCCGCAAAGGTCAAGGTTTTCAAGGGGAAAGGCTGCCCCGCCTGCAACAACAGCGGTTACAAGGGGCGCGTAGCGCTGATGGAGGTGATGGAGATGAGCGACCAGCTTAAGGAGATGGTCCTCATGGGCGCCAACGCCATCGAGTTGAAGCGGCAGGCGATCGAAGATGGCATGATAACGCTTCGCCGGTCCGGGCTCATCAAAATAATGAACGGCGTTACGACCATCGAAGAGGTCGTCCGCGAAACGGTCCTATAACTGGAGGCGGTTATGGCGCTCTCGATTCACCAGTTGCTGAAATTCATGGTGGACAACGGCGGCTCCGACCTGCACATCACGACCAACTCACCGCCGCAGATCCGAGTCCATGGCAAGCTGGCCCCGATTGAAGGGACTAAGCCCCTCTCCGCCGCCGAAACCAAACAGCTTTGCTACTCAATACTGACCGACCAGCAGAAGCACAAATTCGAGGAGAGCCTTGAGCTTGACCTCTCCTTTGGCATCAAGGGGCTTGCCCGTTTTCGCGCCAACATCTTTTACCAGCGCGGCGCAGTTGCGGGGGCGTTCAGGACGATTCCTTACGAAATCCGCGGCTTCTCGGAGCTCGGGTTGCCCACCGTGGTTGAGCACCTGTCCGAAAAGCCCCGCGGGCTGGTGCTCGTGACCGGCCCGACCGGCTCCGGAAAATCCACGACGCTGGCGTCCATGGTTGACAAGGTTAACCGCGAGCGGCACGACCACATAGTCACCATCGAAGACCCGGTCGAGTACCTTCATCCGCACAAGTCCTGCGTGGTCAACCAGCGGGAGATAGGGGCGGACACCTTCTCCTTCAAGAACGCGCTGAAGAGCATCCTCAGGCAGGACCCTGACGTCGTCCTCATCGGCGAAATGCGGGACCTTGAAACGATCGAGGCCGCGCTGAGAATCGCTGAGACGGGCCACTTGACCTTCGCCACGCTCCACACAAACTCGGCGGTCGAAACGATCAACCGCATCATTGACGTCTTCCCGAGCCACCAGCAGGCGCAGATTAGGACGCAACTCTCTTTCGTCCTCCAGGGCATACTTTGCCAGGCTCTCCTGCCCACGAGGGATGGCAAGGGCAGGTGCCTCGCGGTGGAGGTGATGATCCCCAACGCGGCCATCAGGAACCTGATCCGCGAAGACAAGGTTCACCAGATATATTCAGTAATGCAGACGGGGCAGGCCGGCAGCGGGATGCAGACGTTCAACCAGTCGCTGGCCGATCTGTACCTCAAAGGGAAACTGGACCTGGAGACCGCCCTTGCGCGGTCTTCTCAGCCGGATGAATTGCAGGAGCTTATCAACCGGGGAGTCACGCTTGGCTCCCGCCAGATGAACGTTGGCGGGCCTGCCGCGCCGGCCTCGAGAGGGCCGGCCGCGCCGCAACGCAGGCCGTAAGGCTCAGAGAGGGAGGGGAATCATGCCCCAGTTCGAATGGCAAGGACGCAGGCGCACTGGCGAGACAGTTGGGGGAGTGATGACCGCCGACAATCGCGACGCGGTGGTCGCTGCCTTGCGCAGGCAGCAGGTGGTTCCGACCAAGATCAAGGAGAAGGGAAAGGAGTTCACCCTTCCAAAGTTCGGCGGAGGCGTCAAGTCAAAAGACTTGGCCGTCTTCACCCGCCAGTTCTCCGTTATGATTGATGCCGGACTGCCGGTGGTTCAATGCCTTGAAATCCTTGGAAGCCAGCAGCAGAACAAGGCCTTCCAGCGCGTCCTTTTCAACGTGCGCGAAGACGTCGAGGCGGGAGCCAACCTGAGCGACGCATTCAAAAAACACCCAAGAGTTTTTGATTCGCTCTATTGCAACCTTGTGGCGGCGGGCGAAGCCGGCGGCATCCTCGACACGATCCTTCAACGCTTGTCGGTCTACATCGAAAAGGCGGTAAAACTGAAGGCGGCGGTTCGGTCGGCAATGGTTTACCCCACCGTCGTCGTCACGGTGGCGATACTAGTCGTGGCGCTGATCATGTGGAAGGTCATTCCTACTTTCGCCAATCTGTTTTCGGGCCTCGGCGCAAAGCTCCCTATGCCCACTCGCGTGGTCATCGCCATCAGCAACTTCCTTGGCCGGTGGGGCTGGCTGATAGTGCTTGCCCTAATCGGGTTCGCGATCCTGGTCAGGCTCTACTACCGCACGGCCGGCGGGCGCTACAACATTGACAAGTTCCTGCTGGCGCTTCCTGTAATGGGCGTGGTTCTCAAGAAGATCGCCGTGGCGCGGTTCTGCCGGACGCTGGCCACGCTGGTCTCGTCGGGTGTTCCGATCCTTGAAGGGCTCGACATTACGGCCAAGACTTCCGGCAACGCCATTGTCGAGGAGGCGATCTTCAAAACCAGAAAATCGGTTGAAGAGGGCAAGACGCTGGCGGAACCGCTTATCGCCTCGAAGATCTTCCCCGGAATGGTAACGCAGATGATAGGCGTCGGCGAAGCGACCGGCGCCTTGGATTCGATGCTCTCAAAGATCGCCGACTTCTACGAGGATGAGGTGGACGAGGCGGTGGCGAACTTGATGAGCCTCCTGGAGCCTCTGATCATCGTCTTTCTGGGCGTCACTATAGGCGGCATCGTCATTTCCATGTACATGCCGCTCTTCACCCTCATTCAACAGATTCAGTAGCGTTGTTTCAGCGCTGGCGGGCGCATCCTGCGCCCGCCAGCTCCTTCCCACGCAGGCACGGTGGCCACGAATGGAACCTCTGGAAAAACAGGCCGTCCGGTTAATGGTTTTCCGGATGGTCATAGCGCTCACCTTCTTCTTGAGCGCTTTGGGCATCCAGGCGACCGTCGGAACTGAACTGGCGATCCAGCCCTTCTTTTATTTCATGGCGGTGGTGCTCGCCATGAATCTCGCCTACAGCGTCGCCTACTGGCTTCTCCCTTCGGTCCGAAACAGGCAGGGGTTCATTTACACGCAGCTCTGCGGGGACGCGGTTTCCGTCACGCTTCTTTCGTTTCTGACCGGCGGCCTCACGTCCATTTTCACTTTCCTTTACCACATTTTGATAGTGGTGGCCGGGGTAATTCTCAAGCGCCGCGGCGCGTTCACGCTCGCGGCGGCCAACGCCCTTCTTTATGGTTCACTCTGCCTCGTGCAATTTTACGGCTGGCTTGAACCGGACCGCTTCGTCAAAATACCCTACGAGCAGCCAACTCCGGGCGCCACGCTCTACGGGCTGATGACCCACCTGGTCGGTTTTCTTCTGGTGGCGTTTTTGATCACGGCCATGGCCTCGCGGCTGGAGCGCAGCGACGCCACCCTTGGGTTGGTGCGCAAAGACCTCTCGCGCTTGAGACACCTCAACGACCAGATCGTCTCCTCCATTTCGGGCGGGTTGGTCACGGCTGACGAGCGCGGAATGGTTACGTTCGCGAACGTGGCCGCGCGCAAGCTCTTCGGGGAAACGCTGCCAGAGGGATGGAACCTTTTTCGCCGGCTGCAAACTCTCGGCCACGACGATTCCATTGGCGAACCGCCTCGATCCACCGATCCGCGCGAGATGCACTTGACAACAGCCGATGAACGCCGGCTTCACGTCTCGGTCAGCCCGCTCATGGACGGAGGCGCAAGAGTCGGCTACCTCGCGCTGGTCCGCGACGAAACTGACATGGCGCGCCTGCGCGAAAGCCTCTCCCTGAGAGAGCGGCTGGCGGCTATAGGCGAAATGGCGGCCAACATTGCCCACGAGATCAAGAACCCGCTTGGGAGCATCTCTGGCGCGGCGCAGATGCTCAGGCGGGAGGCAGATCCCGATTCAAAGGAGAGCGAGCTTCTGGGCATAATCCAGAACGAGAGTTCACGGCTTGCCCAAACGCTGGACAATTTCCTCAAATACGTGAAGCCAACGCCGCTAAAGCTTGAGCGAGTTGACCTCAGGACGGTGGCCGGCGATATACTCACTCTCTTTTCGCAGGATCCGGCCGTCGTTGGAGGCGCCGTAAAGGTGGAACACGATTTCCCCGATTCTCCCACCGAAGCCGAGGTTGACGCCAACCAGGTGCGCCAGGCTTTGTGGAACCTAGTGCAGAACGCCAAAAAAGCCCTGCCCGCTCAAGGCGGGCTCATAAGAATTTCATTGAGGCGCGAGGAACCTTACGTCATGCTTGAAGTGCGAGACAACGGCGTAGGGATGCCGAAGAGCGAAATTCAAAAGAGCTTCGAGCCTTTCCGCCACCGTTTCGCCTCCGGGGCCGGGCTGGGGCTTTCGATGGTTTACAGAATCATGGAGAGCCACGGCGGCCGCGTGGAAGTGAACTCCGAATATGGCAGCGGGACAACGTGTTCGCTCTTCTTCCCAGTGGGGGCCATAAATGGGTAGCCGGATATTGGTGGTTGACGACGAAGCAAGCATGCGCAGGATGCTGGAGCTGCTCCTCAGTCAGGAGGGCTACCAGCCAAAGGTGGCCCAAAACGCCGAAGAGGCGCTCGCGGCGATGGCCCAGGAGGCTTTCGACCTCGTCATCTCCGACATCCGCATGCCGGGGCTGTCGGGGCTCGACCTTTTGCGAAGGCTTCGCGAAGAGGGTTCAGCCACCGAAGTCATCCTCATCACGGCCTACGCCTCGGCGGAGAGCGCGATAGAGGCCTTGAAGCTGGGCGCATTCGACTACGTTACGAAGCCATTCCAGGTGGACGAGCTTCTGCACGTCGTGAAGAATGCCCTGGAAAGGGGATCGCTGCGCGAGGAAAACGTCCTTCTGAAAGCGGAACTTTCGGACAAGGACCGCTTCGGGGAAATCATCGGCACAAGCCCGCAAATGCGGCAGATATATTCATTGATCGAGCGCATTGCCCCAACCACAAGCACCGTGCTGATCCAAGGCGAAAGCGGCACCGGCAAAGAGCTGGTGGCGCGCTCGATTCACCAGCGCTCGCAACGCGCCACGAAGCCTTTTGTTTCGGTCAACTGCGGAGGCATACCGGAAACGCTCCTGGAGAGCGAGCTCTTCGGCCACGTGAAAGGGTCATTCACGGGCGCCTACACCAGCAAGAAGGGGCTTTTCGACGTGGCCCAGGGCGGCACGCTCTTTTTGGACGAAATCGGCGAGATGTCGCCTTTAATGCAGGTCAAGCTGTTGAGGGCGCTTCAGGAAAAGCGGGTGAGGGCCGTCGGAGCGACGGAAGACCACGCTATTGACGCGAGGGTCCTCGCGGCCACGAACCAGGACCTCGCCGTCATGGTGCGAGAAAAACGATTTCGCGAGGATCTCTTCTACCGAATCAACGTCATCACGCTTCAGATTCCGCCTCTCAGAAAGCGGCGGGAAGACATCCCGATCCTGGCGCGCCACTTCGTGCAAAAAATCTCCGCTGCATCGGGGCGAAGCGCTCCCTCTCTGACTTCGGGGGCAATGGCTGTTCTTGAAGCCTACGCGTGGCCCGGCAACATCCGCGAGCTTGAAAACGTCATAGAGCGGGCGCTTGCGCTTACGCCTAACGACCGCATTGAGACGGCCCATTTGCCTGAAAGCCTGCTTGGGTACAAGCTTCCCTTGGGGACGCAGGAAATCGAGGTGCCCAAGGAGGGCTTCTCGCTTTCCGAGGCGGTGGAGGGGATTCGCGCCGCGTACATAAGGCGCGCGCTCGAGTTGGAGGACGGCGTCATGGTGCGCGCGGCGAAGAGGCTGGGCATGACCTTCCGCTCGATACGCTATTTCGTCAAAAAGTACCACCTGAACGCGCGCGAAGACGCGGCGGAAATCGAGCAGAAGGTTTGATGCCGCCACCAAGACTCCAAGGGTAATCAAGCGAGGGAGTGAGAGGGCAAGAAAGTTAGACGTTAGACGTAAGACGGCAGACGGTTGACGGACGCGCGAGTTGATGCGCGGTCGTCGTTGGTCGTTGGTCGGTCGTCGGTCGCGCTAATGCCGTCATTCCGGCGACCAGCGGGAGACCGGAATCAGACGGCGCGGAAAGATTCACCACCAAGGCACCAAGGCACGAAGGGAAGGCCAAGGGCAAAGGATAATTTTGAATACGGAGTGGTGATATCATCTTCCTTTGATGGCAGCTTGGCATGAGTTTAAGGAAGTAGTGGAGGTGAATGGGGATGAGCCGTGACGCAAAGCCTGATTTGAGCCTTCTTGTGCCCTTATACAACGAAGAGGCCAACGTGGCGCCGCTTCTTGAGGCGATAAAGGATGCAATGGCCCCATTGCCGCGCTCTTACGAAGTGGTGCTGGTTGACGACGGCTCGTCAGACCAGACTCCGAGGCTGCTGCGAGAAGCGGCATCGAAAGACGCGCGGTTGCGCGTCGTCCTTCTGCGCCGCAACTTTGGCCAGACGGCCGCGCTTGCCGCCGCCATCGCCCACGCCAAAGCCGATCTGTTTTGTCCTTTGGACGCGGACCTTCAAAACGACCCCAACGACATCCCGAAGCTCCTGGCAAAACTCGATGAGGGCTACGACGTCGCCAGCGGCTGGCGCCGCCGCCGCAAGGACCCCTTTTTCACGCGAGTCTTGCCGTCGCGGATAGCCAACGGGCTCATATCATTTATTTCCGGCGTGCGCCTGCATGATTACGGCTGCTCCCTTAAGGCCTATCGCCGAGAGGTCCTCGAGAACGTCAATCTTTTGGGCGAGATGCACCGTTTCGTCCCGATCTTCGCAAGTTGGCAGGGCGCCAAAGTGGCCGAAGTCGAGGTAAACCACAGGCCCAGAGTGGCGGGCAAAAGCAAGTACGGGATCGGCCGCACCTTCAAGGTCGTCCTCGATTTGATAACCATCAAATTCATGGGGAGCTTTCTGACTAAGCCGATCTACGTCTTCGGCGGAGCCGGGGCGGGCCTTGGTTTTCTCTCGGCCCTTTTGGCTGCTTATACTCTCTGGCAGAAGATGGCCTACGGCGTCTGGGTCCACCGCAACCCGCTATTTCTCGTGGCCATCTTTTTTGGCCTCGTGGGCGTGCAGTTGATAATGATGGGGCTTTTGGGCGAACTTCTTGCCAGGGTTTATTTCGCCGCCACCAAAACAGCCCCCTACGTCGTCCGCGAAGTGATTGAATGC
>JAEMPZ010000184.1:0-4279 GCA_022759065.1 Acidobacteriota bacterium
GATAATTTTGAATGTTAAATTTTGAATGTTGAATTGTTGTACGATCTTTCCTTAATCAAGGAAGTACCACAATTTAAAATTGAGAATTTAAAATTCAACATTTGCCCCAGCCGTAGCTTGCGAACCGGCGGGCACGGAGGAAACAAAGGACACAAAGGAAGGCAAGGGATAAATGCGTCAGGCGTGCCGCTGTCATCTTGCCCTCATCCCTCATCCATCATCCATCATCCGCAATTCTAACAGGGAGGACGGGGAGGTCAGGGAGAAAGACAGGCTGTGGGCTGTCAAAAGCAAGTCGGAAAGATTTCGCTATTGCTGCCCTTATCAACTAATAAACCTATCCACTCTATAAGCTCTGAAGGGGGGGGCTTAACGGCTGGTGTTACCAAATGGTGTTTATTGTAACCGTACGGCACACTTGACGTGGAGAGTAAATGGGCTTATATTCTATAACGTTTGTGATCTAGTGTAACCAGTTGGTTCTGTTTCTTGGTTTTTATGGTTTTTGGGGCCGTCGTTAATCGCCTTAAAGGGGCTCCCGAGATGAGATGAGTTAGTCACCGTAACACTTTGCGAATGAGGTAGTTAGCTTCTTAGTAAGCGTCGGGCTTTTTTAGGGCACCTCACGGAGAAACGCATGGCACGGGAATTGCTAGTTATACAGACTGTTTGGAAAGGTGGAGCGCGGCTGATGAGCCGAGCGCCAGAGTTTATAGAGTTCTTGTTAGTTCGCGCCAGCGCCAGATGATGAACTCTGGTCACAAGGAGGCTGGCTTGGAGGATGCCATGAGAATAACAAAGTTGGTCTTGTCATCGGTTGTTGCGCTTGCGATGTTAGCGGCATTAAGTACCGCGCAACCCTTTGCGCTCTTTGCCCAATGCGGAGGTGGTTCAGGCGGCGCTCCCACTCTTAAAACCATAGTTATTGACGGCGACGCGGCCGACTGGGCAAACGTCCTTTCTAACCCTCTTCAAGTCACCAATGATGGCCAATTCTCGGCTAACTGCAATGTCGCTCCTCTTGACAGGGATTGTTCCATCAATAAGAACATAAGCGGCCGGGACATGGCCCGTTTTGCCTGGACTTACGATAATACCAACATTTACCTTTACCAGACGCGGTACGGCAGCACGGCCAACACCGAAACTTTCTATTTTTACATGGACACGAACGGCAACCAGATGATGAACACTGGCGAGAAGGTCCTTCAAGTGACCTACTCGGGCGCCAACCGCAAGATCACCGGCACGCTTTACGGCTATTCGGCTGCTGGCGGGGTTAACGGTGACGCAATGGTGGGCACTTCAGGTTATGCTGACGGCTACACCCTTCCAGGCACGCTCACCGGCGGCACGGAACTCTATTCGGGAATCGTCGGCGGTTTCTCCGACGGCAGCGGCTTCGAAGCTTATGTCTCATGGTCCTCCTTGGGGGTGCCGGCCGGGACCAGCATATACTTCCACGTTTCCTCTTCCAACTCATCCAACGCGGCGCAGGTGCCGGCCCAAATTGACGACAATCTGGGTGGTCCCACCGGCGGATTGGGGGTTTTTGGCTTTGACGCTGTCGTGCTGACGCCGGACAGTGTCTCTTCATCGTTATCGTCAACACCCGGCTCCGTTGACTACTACCACACGGTGACAAACTCCGGAACGCTTGCTGACCGTTATTCTTTGAAAGCCATATCAAGCCTTGGCTTTCGCGTGGACTTGTACGACGAATCAACCAATACGCTGATGGCCACCGATGACCAAGGGGATGGTATTTGGGATTACGTCAATTCAGCCTATGATGCCAACTCCGATTCATATCCCGATACGCCGATATTGGCTCCGTCGGCTACCTTCGCGGTGAGAGTCCACTTGACGGCGCCTTCCGGCATCTGGAATCAGCAGGATGTTACGACGGTGACGGCCACTTCCTGGGCCGCGCCTCAGTGCGTTTTCGCCAACGCCACCGAAACGACGGCGGTTGGGGCCGTGGCGCTTCAACCCGCGCCCCAAAACAAAGCTGGCATTGCCGGACAAGTGGTGAATTTCGGCCTGGAGCTGCAAAACTTCAGTCTTGACGATACCTTCGACATCAATGCCGTGTCGGCGCACGGGTACGCCATCACAATTTACAGTGATCCCAACGGTGACGGCGACCCTTCAGACGGAGTGCTTGTCGCCAGCGACCTGAACGGCAACGGTGTCTATACGGATCCTGGAGACAGCATCACGGCCGGTTTCGATACTAACTCCAATTCCAAGCCCGATTTTGGAATAACTGGCTTTGGAGCAAGCGTTGATTTCGTGGTTCAGGTGCTCATTCCTTCCGGCGCGACGGTTGGGACGTCCGATACCGTCACGGTTAGCGCCATTGGCAGCGCGCACGGGGCAACCGCCTCGGCAACTCTGACCACCGTAGTGCGCGAGCGGCTCACGCTCGCGCCCAGTTACACCGTGGCGGCCGGGACAAACATGTACAGCGGCCAGAACCGGCCGGTATTCTACGCCCACGCGTTGGTTAATGCCTGGCCAGCCGCTGACAGCATAAGCTTATCAGCGGTTTCGAGCGACGGCTGGAATGTGTTTCTCTACACGGACCCCAACGGCGATGGAAACCCAAACGACGGAAGCCTGATTACAGGGCCGGTGAGTTTGGCTGCCAACGGCGGCGTGCTCCATTTTGTTGTGGAAGTCGTGATCCCCGACAAGCTTTCACTTCCAATCACTGACACAACGACCGTCACGGCGACTTCGGGCCTTTCGCCGTCCACCTCAGTGGCCGTTTCAGACCAGGTGCGCGTCAGCTACCTTGCGGTTTATAAAGATGCCAACCATACTATTTCAAGCCACTATTTCGTGCCTTGCGACACGGTCTACTCGCTCGGAAGCAGCCTGGCGCCGCTAGCGACAGGCCGGTACCAGCTTCGCTATATAAACCCGTCAAGCGCCACAATTCGCGCGGCAAACATCAATTCGGACGGCAATGGCGAGGGGCCTGACCAATATACATTCTCTTCAACCGACGTCCAGGGCGCGTGGACGCTTCAGCTTTGGGACGGTTCAACCTTGGTTGACTCTGTTCCCATAGCGCTGGATTCTCCCGCCTCGTCATGCTCGGTTTCGCCTGTTGTCCTGAATCAGGCCAACTACCCCGTTTCTGGTTCTAACCTTTCCATCACGGCGACGTTTGTCAATAACAACCCCAACGCCGCTTACACCGGGACAACCTACCAATACCTCCTTTTGAATCAGGCGGGAAACCGGTACTTGACTGGAGCGGGCACTTTTGCGGATTACACGGCCGGCCTTTTTACGCGGACAACTTCGCCGCATACGGTAAACCAGGGAAGCTCCGCCACCGAAACAATCTCCGTAAACAACATTGTTTTTGATTCGCCCGGAGTCTATCAGGTTACGGTGAGCTGGGTTGGGCCGTGCGGCAATTCAATCGCGGCGTCAACCGTGCCAGTCTACGTCGTCTATCCGGCACCAGCCGTTACCGGGCCGGTCTTCGCCGGCGCTACGGTAATTAGCGGCACCGCCAATGCGGCGGACGGAACCCTCATTTCGGTCTACGATAACGGCGTCTTGCTGGGCACTACTACCGTAAGCGGAGGGAGTTGGACGCTTGCGCCTATAAGCGGTATCCAACAAGGCGATGCGATCACGGCGACAGCCGGCGTGGCGCCTTTGACATCCCCTTCTTCCGTTGCAGTCTCCGCAACGGTTGGCCTCCTTAGGACTTATGCCACGCAGATTTCGCCCCAGAGTCCTCCGAACAGTTCTCTCTTCGTAGCCGGGGGCCAGGACCCAGCTATCCCAGTGAACGGCCAGACGGTTGTAACGGACAGCTTTGCCTCCGGCGCCTCGTTCCCGCCGTACGACACGGGAGACCTCAATTCCGGCGCGCCGCCGCTCGTCTTCTACCAGGTGGCCGGAAAAAGTGGAAGCACGCTGCGCGTGACGGTAAGTGGAGGAGTCATCACGATTACCTATTGACGCGCTAGCGTCTCTTTTGTAAGGACTGAGCGCAAAGGGCAAGGTCGGAGGTTAGAAGTGAGACGTTAGAAGTTAGACGCCGGAAGTGAGAAAGTGAGATGGTGAGAATAGCGTATTGACCCTCTAACTCTTTCACTTTCTTACCCTCTTACTTCTTTCACGTCTTACGTCTAACGTCTATCGTCCCCGCCCTCCGCGGTGTGGCGAGTTTCTTGTTGATTGCGCCTTGGAATGAAAAGGTGTAATATTCGCCCGATGGGACGCCGCTTGTTGTCTCGCGCGTTTTCGC
>JAEMPZ010000184.1:4379-8694 GCA_022759065.1 Acidobacteriota bacterium
AAAAGGTGTAATATTCGCCCGATGGGACGCCGCTTGTTGTCTCGCGCGTTTTCGCCTCTTTTGATCTTTGCCACGCTAGTGGTGCTGTTGCACTCGCACGCGCCCGTGAACCTGGCGAAGGGGCAGGCGGCGTTGCAGGAGTGCGAGCAGGGTTGTCCTGTTTGCGCACAGACTAGGAGTGGCGCGGTTCTCGATGATCCGCCTTCACTGCCGCTGCCCATAGAAGCGCGCGCGCCGCTTTTGTCGCCATCTCGGGCGATTATCGCTTCCAGGAACGAAGCTCCTTCCCAAATCCGCGGTCCTCCAACCGCGATCTAGTCTTCGTAACGCTGTCCAACCAAAGATTCACCAAGAGTTGAATTCAGTTCAGCAGGGAGGAACCTATGAAAATGTCTTTTGCCGCCGTTGCAGCGGTTTTGCTCTTGTGCGCCACGGGTTTTTTCGCGCAGGTGGCGCAGCCTTCACCCCAGGATCTTCAGCAGCAGATTCAAGCGCTTCAAGCACAGATGCAGGCCATGGCCAGGGATTACCAGGCAAAACTGGACGAGCTTCAAAAGCAACTGGAGGCGCTGAAATCGCAGCAGCAGGCCTCGGGAGCGCCCCCGAGTCAGGGTGGAGTTCCTCAATACGAGGGCACGGCGCCGCCACTGCCCGCGTCGGCCACGGGCGCCAATGCCCTGGCCAATCCGGCGATTTCTCTCATACCGGACATGATAGCTTCGGGTGGCAACGACCCGTACTGGCTCGGCCAACCGAATGCCTACATGCGCGAGGTGGAGATCGCTTTCTCGGCCGCCATTGACCCCTATGCCAACGCCTTCGCGGCGCTCTCCTTGGAAGATGGACAGTTGAACGTGGAGGAGGGGTACGCGGCCTTTCCGGCTCTCTGGGGCGGTTTCTCCGCGAAGCTCGGAAAGTTCAAGGCCGACTTCGGCAAGAACAACCAGATGCACAGCCACACGTGGTTTCAGGCCGACCAGCCGCTGGCCTTAAGGGAAATATTAGGCGAAGAGGGTTTTTCAGACACCGGCCTGAGCCTCTCTCATTTGCTGCCCACGCCCTGGACAAGCGATATCACGGTGGAAGTGACTTCGGGCCGCGCCGACCTTTTTGGCGGTTCCCGTTCAAGCCTCGCTTACCTTGCCGCGTGGAGAAACTATTGGGACCTGACCGACAACTCCAACCTTGAGGCGCAGCTTTCATTGAGCGCCGGCAAAAACGCGCAAAACGGCACGACCAAGCTTGGGAACCTCTCTGTCACTTACCGCTACAAGCCCATAGGGAACAGGCGCGAATCGTTCATCTGGCGGACGGAGTACCTTAGGAAGGACGTTGATTTTGAAAACGTGGTGACGCCGGACGACCCTTCACAGCCCTCATATCTGGTCGAGGGCGCCGATCGTTGGAAAGGCGCCTTTTCCTACGTTGACTGGCAGTTCGCCCGCGGATGGTTTTTAGGGACCAGGGGCGATTGGGTGCGCCACCCGGACGGCGGAAACGATTCAGGCGGGGCGCTCGTTCTGACCTGGTTCCCGAGCGAATTCCAGAAGTTCAGGCTTCAGTACGCGAGGACAAACTATGCCGGCATCGGAATGAGGGACGCCGTCGTTTTCGAGTACGGCTTCGCAATAGGGCCACACGGCGCGCACCCGTTCTGACTTTCGCGCCAATAAAGGCGGCGCGAAAATCAGGTGATGAAAGGAGTAGAAAATGAAAAGGCTCTTTCTAATTTCAGTTGTCCTCATGACAGCAGCTTCTACCATGGCCCCTCTACAGATCTTTGCCTCCGGCAAGCTCCAGGTGGTTTCCACGCTTCCTGACTTCGCGTGGCTGGCCCAGCAGGTGGGCGGGGATTTTGCGCAGGTGCAGTCGCTGGCCAGGGGATCTCAAGACCCCCACTTCGTTGATCCCAAGCCCTCCTATCTCGTGGACCTTCACCGCGCCGACGCGCTCCTTTTGGATGGAATGCAGCTCGAAATCGGCTGGCTGCCTCCTTTGTTGCAGCAGTGCGGCAACCCGCGCATTCAGCCCGGCTCGCCTGGCTACGTGGACCTGAGCCAGTTCATAACCCCCATCGAAGTGCCTGTTGGCGGCGTTGACCGCTCGATGGGAGACATTCACCCCATGGGCAACCCGCACTACCACCTCGACCCTTACAACATGGCTCTCATCGCCGAAGGGTTGGGCGGCGTCTTCGGGAAGCTCGACCCCAGCCATGCCGCCCAGTACGCGGAGAATGGCCGCAAGACCGCCGCGGCGATGCGCGACCTGGGCGAGGAGATCGCCAAGATGCTCGCCCCGCTGAAGGGCGAGCCGGTGGTGACCTATCACAGCACTCTCGATTACTTCTTCCTTCGTTATGGCTTCCACGTCGTTGGCTTCGTGGAGCCGAAGGCTGGCATCAAGCCGAGCCCTGTGAGCCTCATGGAGCTTGAGCAGCGGATGAAGGAGAAGAATGCGAAGCTCCTGATTACAGAAGCATACCAGGACTTGAAGACCGCCAGGCGCGTTGCAGGCGACACCGGGGCAACGCTCGTCGTTATTCCTTCCTATACCGGCGGCGCGAAGGGAGCGGAGACTTATCCGGACCTGATCCGGTTCATCGCAAATGCCATCCTGGAGGCGTCGCGTGGCTGAAGCAATGTTTACATTCATTGAAGCGGCGGCGGGCTATGGCTCGCCGCTGCTTCGCAACATAAATTGGCAGGTGGACGAAGGCCAGTTCTGGGGGATATTTGGCCCCAACGGCGCCGGCAAGACGACGCTCGTCAAGACCTTGCTGGGTTCATTGAAGCCCCTTGGCGGAAGAGTCGAAATGCGTCAAGGCGTGAGAGTCGGATACGTTCCACAGCTCTCGCAGGTGCGCGAAAGCATGCCGCTGACGGTCAGGCAGGTGATCAAGCTCGGCGCGCTCGGCCTTCAAGGGCTGCCTAAAGTGGCCGAGACGCTGGCGCGAGTCGGGCTTGAGGGCCATGAGGAGTCCCTCTTCGCATCGCTCAGCGGAGGGCAGCGCCAGCGCGTCATGGTGGCGCGGGCGCTCCATAGGCGGCCACGGCTTCTCATCTTGGACGAGCCGACCAACGGCGTTGACCTTCCCACCCGCCACGCCCTGATGGCGCTGATGCGCCGCCTTCACAACGAAGGGATGACGCTACTTCTCGTGACGCACCTTCTTGGGGAAATCGGCCCCGAAGTAGGCCACTTCCTTTGGGTGGACTCGCGCGAAAATCTCTTCTTGTGCGGCCGGAGGGAAAAGGTCCTCTCGGACCCGGCGCTCGAAGCAGCTTACGGCGGCGGGATCAAAGTGGTTGACGTGGCGGGAGAGCCCGTCCTCACGTGGGCCTCAGGAGAAAACGGGGCAAGCCATGATTGAAACGCTGGTTTTCGTGAAGTGGCCTCTTTTGGTGGCCGTGCTCGCTGGGATCCCTCTCGCCTACCACGGCGTATTCTTGATGGAGCGGAGAATGGTCTTCGCCAGCGTGGCGCTGGCGCAGGCCGCGCTGGCCGGCACGGCAATGGGATTTTTCTTCCACCAGGAGCCGCGGGTGCTGGGCCTCGCTTCCGTCGCAGTTTGCATTGCAATCGTCGCTTTTACCGAGTCGCGGCCGTTGGCCAGAATTTCCGGCGACGCGGCTTTGGGCGTTCTATATGTGCTGGGCGGGGCGCTTGCCGTCCTCTTCTTGAGCAAGAGCGCCGAGGGCGGGCTGGACGAGGCGTCGCTTCTCTTCGGGTCGCTTTTAGGCGCAAGCGCCAAGGACGCGATGGTCGCCGGCATCGTCCTCCTGGCTCTGGCCGCTCTTCACGCCTATGGGTACAACCGCTTTGTCGCCGCCGCCTTCGACCCGGAAACGAGCCGAGTGCTTGGCCTCAAGGTCGAACGGCTCAACCTCGCGTTCTATGCCGGGCTTGGAACGCTTCTCGCCGTGAGCATCGGCCAGATAGGAGTCCTGTTATCCTTCGCCTACCTCGTTCTTCCACCGGTATGCGGCCGCTGCTTTGGCCGGGCCATTGGAAGCGTCTTCGTTCTCTCGGCCCTCTTCGCCGTATTCGGAACGATTCTCGGCACCCTCGCCTCGATCCATTGGGACCTTCCCACCGGCGCCGCCATCTGCGTCGCCCTGGCCCTGCCCCTGCCTTTCACAATGTTGGCGCGGAGAAAATAGAGGAAGGCACCAATGCACCAAGACGCAAGGGAAGGAATCACAGGGAGGACGGGAGGTCAGGGAGGAGGGGCAGGCGTGAGGAGTCAGGTGTCAGGAGTAAGACGTAAGACGGCAGACGGCAGACGGACGACGGTTGACGGCAGCGCAAGCTC
>JAEMPZ010000125.1:0-5867 GCA_022759065.1 Acidobacteriota bacterium
ACTCCTTACGCCTGACTTTCCTCCCTGACCTCCCCGTCCTCCCTGTGATTATTCCCTTGGTGTTTTGGTGCCTTTTAACTTCAACCCTCATAATTCAAAATTCATGCTTTTCTTACTTTGTGGCGGGTTCGAGGGCAAAGCTTATTACGGCGGCGGCGCCTGAGGCCGGGGCGGCGTACAGGGCATAACTTCCCGCTTCTAATTCGAGGCTATTAAGGGGGCATGGGTCTGAGACGATCTCTCCATTTGAGTCGTAGTAATAGACAAAGACCGTCGTGGAACCCCGCCTTATCGAAAAGCCCTCGGTAGCGCCGCCGCCTTCCCCGCAGGGCTGGCCAGCGCGCAGATTTTGAATCCTGAACCGCGTCGCCACGCTGCCTTGTTGGACGCGGAAAACTGCCGGCGACGGCTCACAGCCGCCCAAGGTTGAGGCCCTGAGCGTCTGCCCCTCCTGTCCGGCCAAAAGGAGAAATGGCGCGAATGCCACCGCCACAAGCCACGTAAATCTCTTCGCCATCGCCGTCCTCATGCGCTGAGTCTACCATATAGCGGAACGTTGCGAAAGGGGACGAAGAAACCTTCCATCCCAAGTGGTTGGGACGCCAAAGGGAAGCGTATGCTTTCCCGTAATGTGGCCCACCGGAATGCCGGTGACAACCGGAAGGCCGGATGGGGCCAGCTCTTTCGCCAGCGCGGCCACGTCCTTGGCGGTTTCGCCATCTCCAAGCCCGGTAAATGCGCCGAGCAAGAGACCGGCGGCCTTGTCGAACCAGCCGGCCTGCTTGAGGTGAGTGAGCATCCTGTCTATTCGATAAAGTTTCTCGCCGACCTCTTCCAAAAAAACCCAGCATCCAGTGGTCTCTGGCGCCCAAAAGGTTCCAGCCGAGGCGCAGCAGAGGGTGAGACAGCCTCCGACTATTGGAAACGGCCCGGCCGGCTCCGATGGCCCGTCGCCTGGCACCGGAGCGAAATCCATATCCAGCGCGGCCCACAGCGAGGGAAGGAGAGCGACGCCCGGACGTCCAAGTTCCGTAATTGAAGGGGCGTAAAGGCTTTGGATGTTGGCAAAGCGCCGCGCCCAGAGGTGGAGAGCCGTGGCGTCAGAGTAACCGGCCACGATTTTGGGAGACCCGTTAGAGTTCCAGCGGATATCGGGCAAGAGCCGAGCCGTCCCGTAACCACCGCGGGCGAACCAGACCGCAAAGGCATCATTGTCGTTCATCGCCTCCTGAAGGTCCGCCAGCCTCGCCGCGTCGCATCCCGCCAAGTAGCCCAGTTTCTCGCGGACGTGCCGCCCCTCGGCGACTTCATAGCCGCGCTCGCTCAACACGGCAAGCCCCGCCTCCAGGGCTTTCTCGTCCACCGGCCCGGCTGGGGCAACGACGCGGATGCGCCGCTTTCTCACGGTTTTTTCGCCAAGGCACGCGCTCGCGCCTTCGCTCCGAATTGGTTGCGGCACGGAGTCCTGCATTGCTCCCCTCCGCTTACGGCGATACATCCGCCGTCTCTTTGCGCTTCTTGAAGAGCCATGAGATCAACAGCCCGAAGCCATATAGGGCGATCATCGGCACCGCCACGATCGTCTGTGTGACCGGGTCACCGGAGGGAGTAATTATCGCCGAAATCGTGAACGCCCCTACGATCACCCACCGCCACTGCTTCAAGAGGGTTCGCGTGCTGACGATGCCAAGGCGCGTCAGAAGGAATATCAGCACCGGCGTCTCGAATACAAGCCCTATTCCCAGAAGGAACTTCAGTTCGAAGCTCCAGAAGTAGTCCAGGGTTACGACGTTGACATAGTCTTTGTTGAAGTCGTAGAAAAACTTGAAGGTGAAGGGCAGCACGTACAGGTAGCAGAAGACAAGGCCCAGCAGGAAAAAGAAAGAGGTCCCCAGGACAAAGGGGACGGCCCACCGTTTCTCCTTCGGCTTGAGGCCCGGCGCTATGAAAGCCCAGAGCTGGTAAAAAATCCACGGGGATGCCGCGAAAACAGCTATCACGGCAGCGATCTTCATGTAGGCGAAAAACACGTCCGTGATGCCCGTGTAAGCCAGTTTTCGCTGGGCCTCCGGGAGGTACTGAAAGTAGGGAACAAAGAGAAATTTCATGATGTCATCAATGTAAATGCTGACAACGGCGAACGCCACGAGGAGGCCCCAGAAGGCCTTTACGAGCCTCGAACGCAACTCCGAGAAGTGTTCGAGAAAGGTCATCTCACGGTAAGCCTTCGGCACCTGTGCTCCCCATTTTAGGAGATCGTGATTAGTGATCAGTGACTAGTGATTAGTGTAATACGCAATATCGGCCGCTCCGTGTTCATCTGCGTTCGTCCGTGGTTGATTTGCATTCCTCTTTTCCGGGAGTTTCTGGCCTCTTGGCGTCAAGTGCTTCTTCCTCCCGCGCGGCGGCGGTCCGAGAGAGCGCCCCGCCCCTGCCATCTCCCAGGTCCGGCCGCTCGGTTGCCTTCACCGGAGGAGGCAGCGCTCCTTTGGGCAGAGGTTCAGAGGCTTCGCCCGAGCGTTTGATCTCATCAACCTCGCGCTCAAGCGTCTCCTGAAGCTCGGAGCTCGCCTTTTTGAATTCGCGCACCGCGCGGCCCAAAGATTTTCCCAACTCGGGCAGTTTTTGCGGCCCAAACACAAGAAGGGCTATAAGAAGAATCAAAAGAATTTCCGGAGTGCCGACCGAGCCCATCTTACACCTCTATGACAGCGTTCTGCCGCCGGCTTGAGGCAGCGGCTTATCCCGCTTTTCGCGCAGCGTGAGTATCGCCACTAGCAGCGTGAGCGTGGCAACCATGGAGAACAGCGTCCCCAGAAGCGCCACGTACCCCATGCTCCTGAGGCCGGGATAGCTCGACAGCGACATCGAGCCGAAACCGGCTATGGTCGTTAGCGCGGCGATGGCGATGGGCTTCCCGCATTCGTCTATGACCCTGTCCATGTCCCAGCCGTCGTGCTCCCTGTGGCGGTGGACGAAGTAAATGCCGTAGTCAGAGCCGATTCCCACGATCATTGTAGTGACAAAAATGTTCATCATGTTGAGCGATTCGCCCATCAGCCTCAGGCAGCCCAGAAGCCATATCAACGCGACTGTCAGGGGCAGGAGAGAATAAAGCGTGGCCGTCAGCGACCGAAAATCAAGCAAGATCAAGATGACGACAAAGACCGCGCCTATGACAAAAGCAAGCAAAGCGTCGTGCTTGACCGAGGCGCGCAGCTCCCTGCTCAGCACGTTAATACCCGTGACCCTCGCGCCTGGAACCGCCTGTTTGATCGCCGCCATAAGGCCGTGCGGTTCAAAGCGCTTGAACTCCTCCGGGATGTAGAGATAGACGACGCCCCTCCAGCTCCCGTCAGCCTTGTGCACGATGAACTTGTCCAAGAGCGGCTTTATCGGGCCTTTGGACAGATCTTCGTAGGTGATCGGCCTTTCTGGGGCAAGCATAAGGCCCATCTTGTCAAGGTACGCGGCGAAAAAAGACGATGAAAAGCCTTGCCGCGCGCACGCTTCGGTGAAGACGCGGCGGACGCGCTCTGGCGAAAAACGCCCGCTCTTGTCGGCCTTGATCGCATCAATCACCGCCTGCTGGTCCGCCAGCGTGGGGAGGTACGTCGTGATTGCATCCGTGAAAAGAACGTCGCCGTTTTTCCTGAAGGGCTGGACCGCTTCGACGACCTGGCGCGATTTTGCGACGATCTCCTCGGGCGAAGCCCCGTCAACGGCCGCCATCATGTAGGTGAGGGAAGCGCCGAACTTCTCCCCGATCTCCTGCGTCACATTTACGCCTTTATTATTCGGGCTTCTAAGATTTTGTATGTTGTCTTCAAGTTCAACTCCCAGCGCCGCCCAAGCGAAGATTACAGTGAGGACGAGCCAAAGGGCTATCGTAGCCCTCGGATGGCGGTGAGCAAGCTTGCCTAGCCGTTCAAAGCCGAAGCTGTGCATCGCGAAAACCGGCTCCCGGCCCTGCTTTTCCTTGTGCATCTGGTGAAAGTAGAGCATGGCCGGCAGGAGAATGAAGACCGTGGCCATGCAACAGAGGATTCCGGTTGCCGTCAAGAGCCCCACCTGCCGCATGCCCCTGAAGCTGGTGAAAAGCATGGCCACGAAGGTGCCGGCGGTCGTTAGCGCCCCCAGAAACACTCCCTTGCCCGTGTTGCCCATGATGCAGCCGATGGAGTCGTCAATGCTCGTGCCGCGGTTGCGCTCCTCGATGTACCGGCCATAGAGCACCGTGGAGAAGTCAATGCCAAGCCCTATGAGGAGCGCGCCGAATCCCGCTGTCGCGGAGTTGAGCGTCACGCCAAGAAGGTGGGCAAGCCCGAACGTGGCAATCAGCCCCACGAGAAGCGGCCCCCACAAGTAAGCCAGCGCGCTCTTGCGCCTGAAGGCCCAGATGACCACCAATAGCACCAGGACAAACGATGAAACGGTGTTGACAATCGAGTCCTTCTTGATGAGGTTCGCGTCGTCCTGGGCTATGGGATATCCGCCGCCGTAAGCCACCGTCAGGGGCGATGGGTCCTCCCCTTCCTCGGCCCATTCTTTTCTAAGGCTCGCTTCGATGCCGCGCACGCCGGCCATGAGCTTCTTGCCGAAGACGATATCCTGCGCCGGCTTTACAGGGCGCACGATCATCAGGAGCTTCGGGTCTTTTCCTTGTGAAATGTAATACCCGTCAGAGATGTCAACCTTCAACTGGCGCGTTTTGCCCATGAAGTGGCTTTTGAAGACGGGGAAAAGGCCGAAGGGGTCGTACTGAATTATCTCTTTCGTCAACAGCGATGCGGGATTGTCCAGGAGCCTCTTGTTTCGCGCCACCTGGGCGCGAATCGCCTCGTCGCTCAACCTCGACGCCACCTCGCCCAGGTCCTTTGGGTGGAGGTAGAGCATCGTGTAGGGAAGCATCTGGTCCATGAGCGGCGCGTAGTCCTGAAGCCGGTACTCGACGCCTTCAATCTCCCCGCTATTCCGGAGGCGCTCGGCGAACGCGTCGGCGAAATCCTCGTAGCTCTCCGTGGGATGGCGTTCCGGGTCGCTGCTGCCCAAAAGGATGAAGAGGTAATCGAGGCTCTTGAAGTCGGAGGTCACCGAGCGAAAATCCTCGACGACCGGATTCTTTTGCGGCAGTAGGGCGAGTATGTCGGAGTCTATCTTGGGCGGATATGCCAGGAAGAGGGCGACGACGCCCAACATGGCGGCGGCCGTCGCCGCGAAGACCCAGCGGTAGTGGTGGCTTGTTGCCAGGGCGATCCGCCTGAAAAGGGCCTCTCTCACTTGGGCTCCTTATTCGCCAAACAGGTCCACCTTGGACGAAAACTTATAGAAATACTCGGCCATTGAGACGACGGAGATGAAGGCCACCAGGTAGAGAAGCGCTTCGCCGCTTTCCTGGGCCACGTGCCAATCCTTCTGGTTGCCCCAAATGATCAGGCATACGGCGACCACCTGCGTCACCATCTTCCATTTTCCAAGCGTGCCCGCTGGAATGACAACCGAGTGAAGCGCGGCTATCATTCGCATCCCAGTGACTGAAAATTCGCGTCCCACTATAACCACCACGACCCATGCCGGGGCCAGTTGCATTCCCACCAGAGAGATGAGGACGGAGGCGACCAGCAGCTTGTCGGCTATCGGATCGAGAAGCTGGCCCAGCGTCGTGATCTGGTTGCGGCGGCGCGCCAGCCAGCCGTCCAGGAGGTCCGTAACGGAGGCGAGGATAAAGATGATGACTGCAAGTTCCTCGCGGTTGAAGAAGAACCAGCGCTCGAACTTGAACTCCGTGAGGAGCACGACCACCAGAATAGGCGCCATGAAAATGCGCACCATCGTGAGGACGTTTGGCAGGTTCAGCGCCCGCTGGC
>JAEMPZ010000125.1:5967-8688 GCA_022759065.1 Acidobacteriota bacterium
CGCTCAATCATCTTGATGAGGCCCCGGCGCGTAATCCCAAGGTCCGAGGCGGCTTGAGTCTTGTTCCAGCGATACCTCTGGAGCGCTTCGAGCACCATCTTGCGCTGTATGGCTTCGAGCCCTTCCTTCATCTTCGACGAGCCGGCCTCCTGCGGCCTCAAAAGCGCGGCCTGCTGGATTGTTTCGGCCAGGTTCGGCGCGGCCACCAGTTCCCCCTCGTTCAGGAGGATTGCGAGGCGCTCCATCTCGTTCTTGAGCTGCCTGACGTTGCCAGGCCAGTTGTAGTTCGAAAGCATGTCCATCGCTTCGGCCTCGAAGCCGGCAAAACGCTTGCCCATTCGCGCGCAAAATAACCCCATATAGTGGCGCGCCAAAAGGGGAATGTCCTCCCTGCGCTCCCGCAAAGGAGGCAGCTTGAGCGTGACGACGTTCAGGCGGTAGAACAGGTCCTCGCGAAAGAGCCCCTTCCTGATCTGCTCCAAAAGATCCTTGTTGGTCGCGGAGAGAACGCGCACGTCCACTTTTATCGGCGTGTTGTCGCCGATGCGCTTGATTTCGCCCTCCTGGAGCGACCTTAAAATCTTGGCCTGGGAGGAGAGGGAAAGGTCCCCGATCTCATCCAGGAAAAGCGTGCCCCCGCTCGCCACCTCGAAAAGGCCCGGCTTGTCGTGGGTGGCTCCCGTGTACGAGCCCTTCCGGTAGCCGAAAAGCTCGCTCTCCAGCAAGGTTTCCGGAATGGAAGCGCAGTTCTGCGCGACGAATTTCTTCTCCCGCCTGGATGATTTGAAGTGTATGGCCCTAGCTATGAGTTCTTTCCCAGTGCCGCTCTCGCCGGTTATGAGCACGGAGACGTTGCTTGACGCCACCAGCTCGACCGTCTCAAGGATTGAGATGACCTGAGACGAATTGGTGACGATTTCCGAAAAGTCCGCCTCGGTGGCAACCACCTGGCGAAGGTATCGGTTCTCCATCTGATAGCGCTCGCGCTCGACCGCCGCTTCTATGGCCGAGCCGGCCAGTTCGCAAAAGGCCTTCAAGAAATTGTGATCGCGCTCGGTGAAGGCACCCGGGCGTTTCCCATGGTCAAGGTAAAAAGCGCCTATGACGGTTTCACCCCTTACCAGCGGCATGCAGACTACGCTGAGGATGTTGTAGTGGATGGCGCTTTCGCTGTTGAACCTGGGGTCGGTCTGGAGGTTAGACGCCAGAACGCTCTCCTTCGCGTGGACGGCCGACTCCACGACCGAAAGCGCGACTTTCTGGGCGTCAACCAGCTCGCTGGGGTAGAGGGAGCGCGCGGCAGTTGGGTAGAGATCGCCCCTCGCGTCGCGCAGGAATATGACCCCGCGCTCCGCGTTGACGTGGCGGATGGCGAGGTCCACCAGGTTTTCAAGCAGGGGTTGAAGCTCCTGAAACGAGTGGACGACGTGCGCCAAACGGTAGAGCGTCTCCAAGTCCTGCAGGTCAGTCGGCAGGTGGAGCGATTCCTGGTCTGGAAGCTCGTCGGGCGGACGGTCGTCCATTATGAAGCCTTCATCTGCTCCAGCCGTTCCTTGACCCTCGCCAGCAGCGGGTCCTTTTCCCCGCCCTTGGCCAAAAGGACGGCCTGTGCGGCCTTGTACGCTTCCTCGGCCTTGGCGGCCTCCCCGGCGCGCTCGTAATACTCGCCTAAAAGCTCCTCCGCGGCGCCATCGGGCAGCACAGCGCTTTTCATCGTGGATAGCTTTTTCCACGCCGCCTCGGCCTTGTCGGCCTTCTTTTGCGCCTCGAAAACACGCGCCTGAAGCATTACCGCCAGGACGTCAGCCGGCGGATCGGCGCAAAGCGGGTCTGAAATGGATATCGCCTCGTCGTAACGCTGCGCCCGTGATGCCTCCTCGGCCTTGTAAAGAAGCGTGAGATTGCGCGTCACCACCGGGCCGCCGCCCTTCAGCGCCTCTTCGATCCGCTTTGTCACTTCGGCGTCGCGCGCCTGGCTGCTGTCAAAAAAGAGCGACTGCCTGGCGGAGAGTTCCTTGCGCGACGGGTCGTCAGCCGAAAGGACGGGGGCGTTGAACGCCTCCATCACCTTCGCCAGGCGCATGGAAGCGCTGTCCTTGCGCGCTTCCACGTAGTGAAACGCCTGCATTCCCCCTACGAGAGCTGCTAGAAACACCACCAGGCCGGCGAGATAAATTTTCCAGTGGTGTTCGAGGCTCTGCTCGACGTCCTTGTAAGCCAGGGAAAGAAAATCGCGAAAGGCGTCTTGTCGCATATCCTGCTTGGTGAGCTTCTTCGTCATCTGCGGGCTCCTTGTTAATCGTGGTGTGCCTGGCGGGACTTGAACCCACGACCCCCTGCTTAGGAGGCAGGTGCTCTATCCATCTGAGCTACAGGCACAAACGGGCCTAAGGCCCATCTTGGTATTCTATTGTAAAACCGCGTGCATTTTCAAGGGCCGCTGGCGGTTCGATGCGCCTCGCGCGATCAACGCGGGCGTGCGCGGGGCCGGCCGAAATGGCCGCTTCAAGGGCGTCCAACGCGGCCTCCGGCCCAGCGGCGGCAACCTCGACGCTCCCGTCGTAAAGGTTTCTAGTCCATCCGCGCAGGCCAAGCTCAAGGGCCCGTTTCAGCACGAAATAGCGAAAACCAACGCCTTGGACGCGCCCCTCGACGCGCCAGGCCCGCGCCACCACCGCCATGGCGAAATTATAGCCCGAATCCGGCGGCGCGGGGAGAATC
>JAEMPZ010000173.1 GCA_022759065.1 Acidobacteriota bacterium
GCGTCTAGCATTCCATCTTTCGCCTCGGCTTCCAGTATGGAAAGGGTCTTGTCAATCGGAACGGCGCGCTTGTAAGGCCGGTCGGAAGCCGAAAGGGCGTCGAAAATGTCGGCGATGGCCATCATGCGCGACTGGATCGGGATGTCGTTGGCAGTGAGGCGGCGCGGGTACCCCTTTCCGTTGAGCTTTTCGTGGTGGGCGTAGGCGATGGCCGGTATTTCCTTCAGCTCCGGGGTCCACGGAATCTTGCTGAGAAACTCAAAACTGTGGGTCACGTGGGACTCGATCTCGATCCGCTCTTCGTCGGTCAGCGTGCCCCGGCGCAACGAGAGGATGCGGACTTCGTCCTTCTCTAAAAGCGGCCTTGGCTCGTTGCGGCAGTCGGAGAATGTCATTTCCGCGAGCTTCTGAAGAGCCGAGAAGTCGCCTTCGGGAAGAACCGACGGCTCGTTGGCGCGAAGCACGACATCCTTGAAAGCACTCAATCGCGAGGCGTTTTCGGCAATTTCATCATCAATCGCCCGCAGGCGCTGGTCGCCGCGCCGGGCCCCCGCTTCAAGAAGCGCGATCTTCCGTTCGAGAGCTTCGCGCTCCTTGCAAAGACGGGCGATTTCAAGGCGGGTAAGGATGCGCTCCAGGTCCTGGGGGTAGAGCTTCTTCGCCTTGACAAGAACTTCCTCCCGGACGCCGACCTTCCCAAAGTCATGAAGCAGCGCGGCGTAACGAAGCTCCTTCATCTGCCGGTCGCTGAACTGGACGTGAGCGAAGCGGCCCTCTGTTGTTCGGCTTGCGATGGAGGCGAGCTCGGTCGTGAGAATCGAGACTCTCAAGGAGTGGCCGGAGGTCGTTGGATCTCGCTGCTCGATGGCCGTCACGGAAGCCTTGACGAATCCCTCGAACAGCATCTCTATGTCCTTAATGAGCGTGGCATTGTCAATGGCAACGGCCGCCATGCTTGCCACGGCGCGAAGCAGTTCCACTATTGGCGCGTCGAATGGGATCACGAAGGCGTCGGCCAACTCGCGGCTTGTTATCCTTGCCAGCTCGTCGCTCTTTCGGTTGATCAGTTGAAGGACGCCGGTCACCTCTCCCCTGTGGTTTCGCATCGGCAGGACGAGCATTGAGCGCGTGACGTAACCAACCTGATCGTCAAACGCCTTGTTGAAGCTGTATGGAGCCCCTTGCGGCAAGTGATAGGCGTCATCGAGGTTGACTATTTCGCCCGTGAGGGCGACGTAGCCAGCGAGGCTCTTCTTGTCCAGGGGCATGACGGACGCCGTGAAGGGGACGGCCACGGAATCGTTCTGCGCGAGCACGAACCTGAGGCTCTCTTGAGGCTCGTGCTCGACCAGGTAGAGGCTTCCCGCGTCGCAGTCAGCCAGATCCCGCGCCTTTGCGAGGATCAGGTTCAAAAGGGCCTGGTGGTCTCTCTCGGCCGAAAGTGCGATGCTGACCTCTGTAAGAAGCTTCAGCGCTTCCGTGGTCAGCGAACACTCCATGTTCGGGGGCAAGGGGGCAGCCATGCTTCCTCCGCGCGGGGGAATTATAACATTAAGTCTCCCCCAGATAGGCGCGGCGGATTTCGTCCCTGGCCAGGAGCTTCTCCGGGGTGTCGTGCAGGACGATTCGCCCAGCTTCAAGGACGTAGGCGTCGCCCGCGATGGAAAGCGCCTGATGCACGTTCTGTTCAACCAGAAGGATGGTCACGCCCTGATCGTGTATGGCGCGGATCATTTTGAATATCTGCGCGACCAGCGTGGGGGCGAGCCCCAATGAGGGCTCGTCCAGCAACAATAGGCGCGGCTTGGCCATGAGCGCCCTGCCCAAAGCCAGCATCTGCTGTTCTCCCCCCGAAAGCGTCCCCGCGCGCTGAAGGCGCCTTTGGGCGAGAACGGGGAAGAGCGAGAAGACGTTTTCGATCTCCGCTTTCGCTTCGCGGGCCGGGCTCAGGAATGCGCCCATGAAGAGATTTTCCTCGACGCTCATTCGCGAAAAGATGCGCCTCCCTTCCGGGACCTGGACTATGCCAAGGCGCACTATCTCGTGCGGCGGCAAGCCGGCGATGTCCTTGCCTTCGAAAAGGATGCGCCCGGAGGTGACTTGGCGAAGCCCGCTTATGGCCATCAGGGTTGTGCTCTTGCCCGCGCCGTTGGCTCCGACGAGCGTAACGACGCTGCCAGGGCTGACGGCCAGGGATATCCCTTCCAGGACTTCAAACCGGCCATAGGCGACGCAAAGCCCTTCAATCTTCAGCACTGGCGGCCTCCTGCCCGAGGTAGGCTTCTATGACCTTGGCATTATGCTGGATTTGGGCGGGCGGCCCCTCTGCTATTTTCACGCCGTGGTCCAACACGGCGACGCGGTCGGAGATGCCCATCACGAGGCGCATGTGGTGCTCGATCAGGAATACCGTCACCCCAAGGCCGCGGACCTTGGAGATCAGTTCCATCAGGCCTCCGGTTTCGCTTGGGTTCATGCCGGCGGCCGGCTCATCCAGGCAAAGAAGGCGCGGCTCGGCGGCGAGGGCGCGCGCGATTTCCAGCCTCCGCTGGCCGCCGTAAGGCATGTCCATTGCCCGCGCTCGCTCGCGGTCCTGCAGGCCGACGAAGGCCAGCAGCGCGCGGGCCTTTTCTCGAATCGCCCTCTCCTCCAGCGCCGCCGAGGGAAGGGCAAACATCGCGGAGAAGGCCCCAGCGCGCGACCGGCAGTGGCGCCCCACCATGACGTTTTCAAGCACCGACATGGAACCGAAGAGGCGGATGTTCTGGAACGTGCGCACCAGCCCAAGCTTCGTGATCCTGTGCGGGGGCAAGCCGTTCAGCCGCCGGCCCATGAAAACGACCTCGCCCCCCGTCGGAGGATAGTGGCCGGTGACGCAGTTGAAGACCGTCGTTTTCCCCGCCCCGTTCGGGCCGATGAGAGAAACTATTTCGCCTTCATGCACGGCGAGGTCAAAGTCCTCAAGGGCGTGAAGTCCCTGAAAACGCATCGTCAGGCCCTTAAGAACCAGCGCCTCAGCCACGGGGGGCCTCCCGGCTTTCCAAGACGCGGTGGGCCTCCGGCCAGATGCCGGAGGGCCGGTAGCGCATCATCAAAACCATCGCGAGGCCGAAAGCGAGCAGCCTGTATTCTTCCACGCCCCTTAGCACTTCCGGGAGGAACGAGAGCAGGACGGCTCCCAGGACAGCTCCTGGCACGGAGCCCATTCCGCCCAGCACAACCATGCAGAGCACCATCACCGATTCGAGGAAGTTGAAGGATTCGGGGCTGACGAAGAGCTGCTTCCCGGCGAAGAAAACGCCGGCAACGCCGCCCCAGAAAGCCGCGAGGGAGAATGCAAGCAGCTTGAGGCGCAGCGTTGGAACCCCCATGGCTTCCGCGGCCGTTTCGTCCTCTCTCATGGCCACCCATGCCCTGCCGATGCGGCTCTTGTCGAGCCTGTTCAGGACGAAAACGCTGATGGACACGAGCGCCAGCGCGAGAAGAAAGTAGTGGCGCGGATGGTCAAACGAGAAGCCGAAGAGGGAAGGCGGCGCGACGCCCAGTATGCCGTTCGGCCCGTTGGTCAGGCTGTCCCAGTTGTTCAGAGTGATCCGCGTGATCTCGCCGAACCCCAGGGTCACGATGGCGAGGTAATCTCCCCGCAACCGCAACGTGGGCAGTCCCAATAACAGGCCGAACAGCGCCGCCAGCCCCCCGCCTATCGGCAGGCATGTCCAGAAGCCCAGGCCGTAATGCGTGTTCAAGATGGCGTATGCGTAGGCGCCAACGCCGTAGAATGCCGCGAAGCCAAGAACCAGAAGCCCCGCCATGCCCACGACTATGTTCAGTCCAAGCGCCAAAAGAGCATAGATGCAGGCGGTCGTGGCAACGTCCAGAGTGTATGGGTCCAGGATGAAGGCCATGCCGGCGAGTAGGGCGACGAGGAGCAGCGGGGCGGAACTCGTCGCCGCTGGGGGCAAGTTGGCGAAGAACGTCTTGGCCCGGCCCAGGCCATGAGGAAGCCGCAGGCCTTGAGGGACGCGGCCGAAAATAGCCGCCAGACGGAATATGAGAACGGCAAGAGCAAGAATTGAGGCGCGAGCAAGGCCCATGAACGGCAAAGCGAGCAAGCCGAAGAAAAGAGCGCTCGCCGGCGCGGCGAAACGATTGTCCTTCGCGAATGCGGCCAGCCTTCCCATCATGCTCATCGTCTTGGTGCCCTCGCTTCTGTTCGAGAGAAGGCTATGGGCTTTTAGCAGGCCAAGTATGAAGTATGAAGGCAGAAGTATGAAGGGATGTACTTGCATTTCTTTCAATAAGAAAACAGTACAACACTTCATCCTTCATAATTCAAACTTCATACTTGCTTTTCATGGCCCACAGCCTAACAGCCTACAGCCTTCGTGTTCTCGGCACTCATCCCTCATCTATCATCCCTCATCTCTCATCTCTCATCTTTCATCTTTCCTTTGTGACCTTGGCGCCTTTGTGGTGATATTTTTATACCTTCTCCGGAAGCCTTGTCCCCATGAGCCCTTCCGGCCGCGCTATGAGAACGGCGATCAGGATGCCGAAGGCCACGACATCCTTGTACTCGCCTCCGATGTAGCCGGCCGCAAGGCTTTCAACGACTCCGAGGACGAGCCCGCCCACCATGGCGCCGGGAATGTTGCCTATCCCGCCCAACACCGCTGCCACGAAGGCCTTCAGGCCCGCTATGTATCCGACAAGGTAGTTCACCTTGCCGTAGTACATTGCGATCATGAAGCCCGCGACGGCCGCCAGCGCCGAACCGATGAAGAAGGTCATGGCGATGACGCTGTTCACGGGCACGCCCGAAAGCGAAGCCATGCAGGGATCTTGAGCGGAGGCCCTCATCGCCCGGCCCATGCGCGTCCTTTGCACGAAAGCGGTGAGGCCCGCCATGAGAATGGTGGCGACAAGAAGAATCGCCGCTTGTATGTATGAGACCTTCACCCCGGCGGCGGCGAAGCCTCCCGACGAAAGTTCCACCGGGAATATCTTGTCCCTCGCGCCCTGGCTCAAGAGGACGTACTGCTGAAAGAATATGGACATACCCAAGGCGGAGATGAGCGGCGCCAGGCGCGAGGCCCCTCGCAACGGCCGGTAGGCCAGCCTTTCAGTGGCAACGCCGTAAAGGCCGGTCAAAAGCATCGAAGCCAGAAACGCCATGATAAGCGCCCAACCGAGCGGCGCTCCCAGCGCCAAGAGGGCCGAAAGGATGATGATGCCCGCGTAGGCTCCCATCATGTAGATTTCGCCGTGGGCGAAATTGATCAGTTCTATGATGCCGTAAACCATCGTGTACCCGAGCGCGATCAAGGCGTAGACCGCCCCCACCGCCAGGCCGTTAATCACTTGTTGCAAAAGCTGCGCGCCCGGGCCCGTCATTGGCGTGGAATTTGTACGAGCCGCCCCGATTCGACGCGCCAGACGACGTAGGGCGATTCCAGCACGTCGCCCTTCGCATCGAAACGTATCGGCCCAAAAACCGTGTCAAACGAAGAGGCGTGAATGACGGCCGCCGCCTTGAGGCCGTCCAAGGCCCCGGCCTTTGAAAGCGCGGCCAGCCCAATGTTCATGGCCTCGTACGAATAGAGCGAATATGGCCCAACTTCTCCGAACCGCTTCCTGTAATTTGAAATGACCGCTTGCGCCCCTGGAATTTTTTCCTGATCTGGCATGAACGTCAGAAGCGAACCCTCGGCGTTGTTTGCGCCGGCTATGCGGATGAACTCCGGGTCGTAGGTTCCGTCCCCCGCCATCAGAGTGGCTTTGAGCCCCAACTGGCGCATCTGGCGAACCAAAAGGCCGGCTTGCGGATAGAGCCCCCCGAAGTACAAGAGGTCCGGGTCAAGGGCCTTCAGGCTCGTGAGGACGGCACTGTAGTCCTGGTCCTCTTTTACGATGGCGCCGTAGTAAACAACCTTCCGCGATGACATCTGCTCGTAGTTTTTCAAGAACTCGTCCGCGAGCCCCTGGCCGTAGGTGGTCTTGTCGTGAAGGACAGCGACTTTCGCATTAGGCATCGCGCGAACGACATAACGGGCGCCGACCATTCCTTGCTGGTCGTCCCTTCCGCAGATCCTGAAAAGCGTTTTGTAGCCCCTGTCGGTTACTTTGGGGTTGGTGGAGGCCGGCGTGATCATGACCATGTGCCTGAGGTTGTAAATTTCGCTGGCGGGTATGGTGCATGAGGAGTTGTAATGGCCCACCACGAGCACCACGCCCCTCGTCCACATCTTATTGGCGAGGCTGTTGGCCTGTTTCGGGTCCTGCGCGTCGTCGCCCATTAGAAGCTCTACGGGCCTTCCGAGCACTCCCCCCTTTGCGTTCCACTCCGCGACGGCAAGGCGCGCCCCGTCGGCCATGTCCTTGCCCTGCTTGGCCTGTTCTCCAGTCATCGGGCCGACGACAGCGACGCGAACCGACCGGCCCGCCGCGCCGCAAGCCGACATTCCGGCCATGATGGATGAAGCTGCCAGAATGACGGCTGCGCGTCGAAAACGGTGCAAGGCCTACTTCGCCGCGGGCTCTGCAGGAACGGGCGCTGGAACGGGTTTTGGCGCCACGACGAACTTTCCGCCGTCCACCTTCCAGATGACCCACGGCGCTTTAGAAGGGTCTCCATTGGGATCAAAGGCGAAGTCCCCCATGATCGTGTGGAACTCATTGGAGTGCAGCGCGGAGGAGACCTTCAGCGAATCCGTGGTGCCGGCCTTCTGCATAGCCTGAAGGGCCAGGTCCGTGGCAACGTAGGAGAGCATCGAGTAGGGCCCCGGGGCATTGCCGAAGGCCTGCTTGTAGGCCGCGACGGCCGAGCGAGCCTCGGCAAGCGATTCCACGTCGGGATAGAAGGTGCAAAGAGCCCCTTCCGATGCGGCGCCAGCCCGCCTGATAAAGTCCGGGTCGTAACAACCGTCGCCGCTCATGAAGGCCGCCGTCAAGCCCTCAGCGCGCATTTCCTTCACCAAAGCCGCGCCCTGCAGGAACAGGCCCCCGAAATAGACCACCGTTGGCTGAGCCTCCTTCAGTTTGGCAACGACGGGGGCAAAGTCCGAGGTGGAGCGGTCGAACCCCGCGTAGTAAACCGACTCCTTGCCGCTCGCGCTCTTGTAGTCAATGAGGAAGGCGTCGGCAAGCTCCTGCCCGTAAGGCGATTTGTCGTTAAGCACGGCGACCTTCGCGCCGGGGAAGGCGGCCATCACGTAATCGGCCGCTACCTTCGCCTGCTGGTCGTCGCGCCCGCAAACCCGAAAAATCGTGGGATAGCCGTTCTTCGTCACGTCGGCGTTTGTTGACGAGGGCGTTATCATCAGCGTTCGCTTGGAATAGTAGACCTCCAGCGCGGCGAGCGTGGACGACGAATTGTAGTGGCCGATCACCGCCGCAACCTTTTCGTTGCCCCACTCTTTTGCAAGCGAGGAGGCGGTGTCCGCGTCGCCCTTGTCGTCCGCTGACACCAGCTTGATCTTGGTCCCAAGCACCCCGCCCTTCGCGTTCCACTGGTCCACGGCGAGCTGCGCGCCGTGAAGCACGTCCTGCCCCTGAGCGGCCTGGTCTCCCGTCAGGGGAACTGGCACCGCTATGGTCACCTGTCTGGAGCAGGCGATGATCCCCAAGAGCCCCAGAAGCGCCGGCGCTATGGCCAACTTTCGCACCATTCTGTTCATTGGAGCCTCCTTACTTGGCTTCCTTCTGCGTTTCGATCGCCTGCGGCTTCGCGGGCTCTGCCACCTTGGCCTCCTCGATCGGCCGCTGCTCCACCCACGCCTTGACGATTGAAACGGGCTTAAAGGGCCTGTCGTTGCTCATGTCCCTCTGGCCATTCACGATTTTGTCCACGACATCCATTCCCTCGACCACATGGCCGAAGGCGCTGTACTTGCCGTCGAGGCTCGGGTAAGAGGCCACCATGATGAAGAATTGCGACGAGGCCGAGTTGGGGTCCTGCGCCCGGGCCATCGAAACGATGCCCCTTTCGTGTTTGATGTCGTTGAATTCCGCTGGCACGTTGATTTCCTGGCCGTTCTTGTCGGTGTTACCACCCGTGCCCCAGGTGGATGGATCGCCCGCCTTGGTATTCGGGTCGCCACCCTGGATCATGAATCCGGGGATCACCCTGTGGAATTTAGTCCCGTTGTAAAATCCCGACCTGCAAAGCGACAAGAAGTTTTTCACGTGCTTGGGCGCCTTGTCCGGATAGAACTCTATGACTATCTTGCCGAGGTCCGTCTGCAAAATGGCAACGGGCTTGGTTTTGGCGGCAACAACCTTTTGCTGGGGCTTCTTCACGCCGCCACTGTTTGTCAGGGGCGCCTTTGTCTGCGCCAGCGCGGCAAAAGCAAACATGACCGAAAACGTAGCGACGAAAAACTTTTTCATGGGATATCCTCCATCATCATCGAGCGCGCCGGACCCCTCGGCCCGTCCGCGACGAATATTATACTACCTATAACGCCGAGATACCTACACCCCGAAACCGCCCTCCAGCGCAGGAAGATTTACCACCAAGCCACCAAGGGAAGAATCACAGGGAGGCCAGGGAGGTCAGGGAGGAAAGATTATCACCACAGAGGCACAGAAGGACACGGAGGGTAAAGGGTGAAGGGTAAAGGGTGAGGCGCGTTAAACGTGACGCGAACGGGACAGGTTTTGAGTT
>JAEMPZ010000100.1 GCA_022759065.1 Acidobacteriota bacterium
CTAGGGAAAGCGAGCCGACGTCGCCCATGAAAACCTGCGCCGGATGGGCGTTGAACCAGAGAAAACCGAGGCTCGCCCCAACCAGCGCGGAAGCGAATATCGCCAGCTCTCCCGTCCCTTTGACGTTTGGGATGTCGAGGTAGCCCGCGATCACCGCGTTCCCGGCCGCGTAAGTGAGTATGGCGTAGGTGGCGGCGGCGATGAGCGTGCAACCGATCGCCAAGCCATCAAGCCCGTCGGTGAGATTCACGGCATTGGAAGACCCGACGACGACGACCACGGCGAACGGTATGAAGAATAACCCAAGGTTAGGATGGAAATTCTTGAAGAAAGGCACCGTCAACGCGAGATCGTAGCGCCCCGCCCGAGCCTCGGCGTAGAGGTAGAACGCGACGCAGAGCGCGGCGGCCACCTGGAGCAGGAACTTTTGCTTTGACGACAGGCCTTCGTTCTGGCGCCGCTTCATTTTGAGGTAATCGTCCGCGAATCCTATGCCGCCAAAGGCCAGAGTCGTCAGAAGGAGCGCCCAGTAGCCGGGCGTGTCCCACCGGATGCACAAGAGCGTCGCGGCGGTGACCGAGAAGAGCACCAGAAGCCCTCCCATCGTGGGCGTCCCGGCTTTGACCTGGTGCGCTTTCGGCCCCTCCTCGCGGATGAACTGCTTGACGTTCCAGGCCTTGAGCATCTCGATGAGCTTGGGGCCAAGCCACAGCGAGAGGCAGAGCGCTATAGTTATGGCGATGGCGCCCCTGAAGGTGATGTACCTGAAAAGCCTGAACGGCGAAAAGCTTCCCTGAAGCGGATATAAGAGATGATAGAGCATCAGCCGCCTCCGCCTTCGGAGGCGAGCGCCTCCACGAGCCCATCCAGCCCTATTCCACGGCTGCCCTTCACCAGAAGAAGGTCGCCCGGCTTGATCTCCGAGCGAACCCATTCCATGGCCTCCTGCCAGCGGCCGGCGAAAAGACACGGGTGGCCGGTCTTCGCGAATTCTTCAGCCATAGGCCTGGCCGCGTCAGATCCGACCACGGCCAGCGCGGAAACGACTTCGCCGGCGATGCGCCCGGTCTTGGCGTGATACGCCGCCGCTTCCGGCCCAAGCTCGAGCATCTCTCCAAGCACCGCAACCACCCGCCTGTTTAATTTGGAAACCGAGCGCAGGACGGACTCCATCGCGGCCGGGTTGGCGTTGTAGGAATCGTCCAGGATCACGGCGCCCTTCGCGATTTTCAAAAGCTCGCCCCGGTGGCGCGCCGGCTTGAGCTTCTCGGCCGCGGCCGCCGCCTCTTCAAGCTGAAGCCCGCAGGCCACTCCGGCGGCGCAAGCCGCGGCGAAGTTCGCCAACTGGTGTTCCCCCACGACCGGCAGAAAGCCGCTCGCCGTCTTGCTTTCGTGGCGAAGCGTGAAGCAAAGGCCGCCATCTGAAATTTCGCCTCCCGCTTCAATCCTGACGTCGGCTTCATAAGAGCGGCCGTAGCTGAGCCGTCTCGCGCCTTTGGGAACCGCCATGTTTTCAAGGAGCGGGTCATCCGCGTTGACTACGACGAAGCCAGGCTCGCGAAGCCAGCGCATCACCTTGCTCTTCTCGGCCAGAATCGCTTCCAGCGAAGGGAAGAACTCCGTATGGACGGGCTGAATGGTGGTGAAAATGACGCCATTCGGCCGCGCCACGGGCGCGAGCTCTTCCATCTCGCCCGGCCTGCTGATGCCCAGCTCCAGCACCCAGAATCGCGAATCCTGGTCAGCGTTGAGCATCGTCTCGGGCGCGCCGAGGAGGTTGTTCCTGTTTCCCGAAGTGGCGCTCACCCGCGCCTTCGTCGAAAGGACGGCGGCCGTGAAATCCTTGGTGGTCGTTTTTCCGCAGGAGCCAACCACGCCTATCACCGTCCCCTTGAAGCTCTCCCTGGCCGCGGCTCCAAGCCTCCGCAGCGCAAGCTCCGTGGACTGGACCTCGATCCAAGCCGCCGCCTCCACGCCCTCCGGCCTTCGTTCAACCAGGAGGGCCGAGGCTCCGCGTAAAATGGCGTCAGCGCAGTAGTCGTGGCCGTCGCTCTTCGCCCCCTTTAACGCGACAAAGAGATTGCCTTCGCGGACGGACCTCGAGTCGAGCGCCACTCCTGCAAAACCCGCCTTTTCCCGCCCCGCCACCTTGCCGCCGGTTATTCCGGCGGCTTCGGTGGCATCGAAGCGCCTCACCGCCATCCCAATTCCCCCAGCTCCTCCCTTGCCACTGTCGGGTCGTGAAACGGCGTCTCCTTGCCGTCGCGTATCTGCACGCGCTCGTGCCCCTTGCCGGCCAGCACCACGATGTCGCCCTCCCGCGCCTCCTCGAAGGCCCTCCTCATGGCCAGCCGCCTGTCGAGGACGCGCAGGTATTTCTTGTCCGGGCCAAGCTCTGGACGAAGTCCCTTCTCCACGTCGTCGGCTATCGCCTCCGGGCGCTCGGAGCGGGGGTTGTCCGAGGTCAGGACGATCACGTCGCTCTGCCTCGCGACGACGGCGCCCATTAGCGGCCGCTTGGTACGGTCCCTGTCCCCGCCACACCCGAAAAGCGTGATGATCCGCTTGGTTCCAATGCCCCTTACGGTCGCAAGCAGGTTTTTCAAGGCATCGTCGGTGTGCGCGTAGTCAACAAAAACGCTGAAGGGCTGCCCGCACTCGACCCTTTCGAGCCTTCCAGGGACGCCCTTCAGCCCCCTGATCCCCGCTTCGACGGCCGATTTCGGCGCGCCCGCGGCAAGGGCCGTTCCCGCCGCGACGAGAATGTTCTGAAGGTTGAAGTGCCCGACCAGCGGGGAGTTGACAGCCACTTCCCCCCACGGCGTGGCCAGCCGGCAGCGTATGCCTTCGAGGTCAAGCTCGGCCTCTTTGGGGTAGACGTGGGCCGGAGGCCCTCCGCCGACCCTGAGGAGCTTTCTGGCGTCGAGTTCCTGGGCGAGCCTCATCCCGTATGGATCGTCAATGTTGACTACGGCCGTGCCGTCATCGGAAAGAAGGCCGAAGAGATTCCTTTTGGCCAGGTAATAATTGTCCATCGTCTTGTGGAAATCGAGGTGGTCTCGCGTGAGATTGGTGAAGGCCGCGGCCTTGAAACGGACATCCCTGACCCTGGAAAGCGCGAGCGAGTGAGAGGAGACTTCCATCACGCCGTATGAGATGCCACCATCGGCGAGGCGGCTGAGCCACCTGTGCACCTCGTCCGCTTCGGGGGTCGTGCGCGGCGCGGGGACAAGCCCGCTTCCATCGTCATACTCTATGGTGCCCAGCATTCCGGCGCGCCCCGCGAGTTGAAAAATGGCCCGCAGAAGATAGGCGGTGGTCGTCTTGCCGTTCGTTCCGGTCACGCCGACGGCCTGGACGGGCGTTTCCCTGGTGCCGTAAACCGCGGCGCAGGCGGCGGAAAAGGCATCCCTGTCCCTTGGGCTTATGATCCACGGCGTCTCGTGATCCCATCCCGCAGGAGGGCTCCCCTGGGCAAGCACCGCCCGCGCCCCGCGCCCAACCGCTTCCGCCGCGTATGTTCTTCCGTCTTGCTTGAAGCCATTAATGGCGGCGAACAGATCCCCGGGCTCGCAGCGGCGCGAGTCGCAGTGAACCCCCTGGATCGTGACGCCTGTCTTGCCGATCACGGCGGAATGTGGCACCTGCGCCAGAAGGTCGGCAAGAGGCATGGGCTGGCGCGTCACCGTCCCGCCTCCTTGCTCGCGATCTCCATGGAGGCCGGCGCTCTTTGAGTGGCCAGCCTCTTCAGGGCAAATGCGGTGATTTTGGCCCACGCCGGGGCGGCCACGGCGCCGCCGTATATCTTCCCCAGAGGCTCGTCAACCATGACGAGCGTGACAACTTCCGGGCTTTCGGCCGGGGCGTATCCGGCGAAGTAGGCTATGAACAGCTTCCTGCCATCCTCGCTCTTGTGGCCGATTTTCTGGGCCGTGCCGGTCTTTCCAGCCGCCGTGATGCCGGGGATGGCGGCCGCCTTTCCAGTTCCCTCCGCGACGACCTTCCTGAGCATGGCGTCAAGCTCCTGGCACGTGGCCGCGGAGAGAATGCGCTCGGGAGGGGGAGTCCCGCCGCCGTAGTAAATCTTTGGAGTGACCCTGTACCCGCCCGACGCCACGGCGGCGTAAGCCAGCGCGAGCTGAATCGGCGTCACCGTTATTTCCTGCCCGAAGGAAAGCGATGGCAGAGAGAGCATGGACCATTGGGAGGGGGGCCTTACAAGCCCGCCGGACTCGCCCTTCATGTGCAGGGCGGTAGGCTCGCCGAAGCCAAAGAGCTTGATGTAGTGGTACATCACGTCAGGGCCGAGCGCCATGCCTATCTTTGCCGCGCCTACGTTCGACGAATGGGCCAGCACCTCTTCAAGGGTGTAGATTGCCTTGAACGGATGCTCGTCGTCATGAATGGTCTTGGGGCCGATGGTGAGCGTTCCGTTTCCCACGGCCACCGTATCCCACGGCTTGAATCGCCCGGAGTCAAGGGCGGCGGCGAGAGTGACCAGCTTGAAGGTGCTGCCTGGTTCGTAAGCGTCCAGCACCGCGTGGTTGCGCCAGTCGGAAACGGGGAAGCGGCCGGGCCGGTTCGGGTCGAAGGTCGGCCTGACGGCCATGGCGAGGATGTCGCCGCTTCTGGGGTCGAGCACTATGGCCACTCCCGTCCTGGCTCTGACCTCGTTCACCGTCTCGTCCAGAACCTGCTCGGCGTAGAATTGAATGGCCTCGTCTATGGTCAGGCGGGTTGCCGGAGGACGGGGGTCAACCGCTGGGACGATCTCAAGGGGAATCAGAGTCGTGGAGACCGCGTCGCGCATCACCATGTACTCGCGCGTGCCGCCCTGCAGCTCCTTGTTCCAGTCGGACTCCAGGCCGGAGAGCCCGCCATCCGTTCCCACGCATCCGACCAGGTTCGCCGCGAGCGTCGTCCCCGGATAAGCGCGCCCCCACTCCTCCATGAGTTCGCACCCCGGAAAGCGGCTGCAAATGGCCTGGGCCTCTTCGTAACGGTCATAGGGCAGCTTCCTGGCAAGCCAGGTGAAGCGCTTGCGCCCGCGCAGCCGGTCGAGGATGTCATCGGCGCTTTCGCCGCTTATAAGTGCCACGGCTCTTGCCAACCCCGCCGGGTCTTGGATCTTTTGCGGGTTGAACGTATAGATGGAGGGGGACCTTATTGAAGCCGCTATCACTCCGCCGTTCCGGTCCACCAGAGCCGCCCTGGGAAGATCTATGGTTATTTGCTCCTGCGCCTGTTCAATGGAAGCCTCCTCGTAGGCCGAGTGGCGAAAGCCCTGAAGGTAGATGAGCCTGATCGAGGCGCCTGCCGCCAGCCCCAGGCCCAACAGCGCAAGATACTTCAGCCTCTTGGTTTTCATGTCCCCCTTCATGGGCGCGAGGCCTTCGCTTTCCCCGGCTTTTTACTGGGAGCCGTTTTAGCCTTTGCGGGAGCATTCGGCGCCGCATCCGCGGCCTGGGCTTTCGCCTGTTTGGCCGCGGGAGGAGGCTGATCCGCCCGCTGTTCGCTTGAATCCTCTGGAACCATGTTGAGCTTTTCGCGCGCCACCTCCTCGACGACCGGCAGGCTCAGAAGGGAGGCCTTTTGCACCGCGAGCCTGTCGCGCTCCTTCTCGAGCTGCTGCCGCTTGGCGACGAGCGCTGAAACCTGGTACTCGACGGCGAGCTGGTAGACGGAGGCGAAGGCGACGTATCCGAGGAAGGGCAGGGCGAGGGCGGCCGTGAACAGAATGAGCCTGAGCGCGTCCCTCATGCCGCGTTTGTCCGGCTGCCGGATCGGGTTTGCGCCTATCACGATCTGCTTCATACTTTCACCGCCGCGCGCAGGCGGGCGCTTCTGGACGCCGGGTTCGCACGGATCTCGTCCTCCGAAGCCTTGACCGCCCTTGGCGTCAAAAGCCGCAGCACCGGCTTGCGGCCACAGCCGCATACCGGGAGTTTCGGCGGGCAGGTACAGCCCATCGCCAGGCTCCTGAGCGCCTGTTTGACGAGCCGGTCTTCCAGCGAATGGTAGGCCAGGACGACGATCCTGCCGCCGCTTTCAAGGAGGCCGGCCGCTTCGCGGACGAAGCCGTCCAGCCCCTCCAGCTCCTGATTGACGTGGATCCGCAAAGCCTGAAAGACCCTCGTCGCGGGATGAACGTTGCCCCTTCGCATCCTTGCAGGGACGGCCGCCTCCACGAGCGCGGCAAGCTGGCGGCCCATCGCGACCGGCGCATTCGCCCTTTCGCGAACTATGGCTTTGGCGATCGGCCTCGCGAAAGGCTCCTCGCCGAATTCCCTGAAGACCTTGACGAGCTGATCTTCGGTGGCGCGGGCGAGAAAATCGCTCGCCGGCGTTCCTCGCGAGCGGTCCATGCGCATGTCCAAAAGAGCGTCGTCCTTGAAGCTGAAGCCTCTTTGCGAGCGAAGCTGGTAGGTGCTCATCCCAAGGTCCACCAGAATGCCCTTGATGGGGCCTTGGCAGCGCGGCGCCCAGGCGGCCACGTCCTTGAAATTGGCGTGGACGGCGGCAAACCGCGCCCCATATCGCGCGAGGCCTTCTCGCGCGATTTCAAGCGCCTCGGCGTCGCGGTCTATGCCAAGAACCACGGAGCCAGCCTCCGATTCCAATATGGCCCGGGCGTGCCCGCCCATGCCGAGCGTGCAATCCACGAAAAGTCCCCCCTCATTCGCCTGGAGGAACTGGATCACCTGCGAGAGCATGACCGGAACGTGCATTTTCTCCGTTTCCATGCTTCGCCTCGCGTAGAATCCCCGAAACAAACCTGATGGTTTCGTCCGTCAAAGGCTCTTTGGCCATAAGTTCGAGGAGCATCTCCTCGTTCCAGACCTCGAGGTGGTTCGTCGGGTGGCCGAGAACGACGACCTCGCCATCCATCCGCGCGTGTTTCCTCAATCGCTGGGGAACCAGGATTCTTCCCTGGGGGTCAATCTCCTGCTCGTCGCCGTAAAGGTCAACGGTTCGAAGGAACTGAACCACCCTTGGATCGTCTCCCCAGCCCGAGCCCCGAAGCACATCTTCCATCTGTATCCACTCGGAAAGCGGGAAGAGCTTCATTGACGGCGAGCCGTAGGCCGTGATGAAGACTTTGGGGCCAAACTTTGCCAGCAGCGTGGAGCGGAACTTGCTCGGTATCTTGATCCGCCCCTTCTCATCAACTTTGGCGTCCGCGCTTCCCCTGAACATCTGTCACCCCGCTTGACCCACAATGGACTTTCGGCACCCCTCTCGGGGTGGTCCACTTTGGTCCACTTTACTCCACAAGGGAATAATAGATACTTAAAATGGGCTTGTCAAGTCCCCCTTGACACGGCGGAGTATTAACCATACAATGGCCTCTTGGCGCGGGGTGGAGCAGTCCGGTAGCTCGCTGGGCTCATAACCCAGAGGTCGCAGGTTCAAATCCTTCCCCCGCCACCAACTCGAGACCCGGCCGCGGCCGGGTCTTGTGGTTTGAGGCCCACCCAAGGAGGCCATATTGCTGCGAACGCTCAAGACGTTCCGGTGGCTGATGCCCGCGGCTCTTATCGCTGGCATTGGAAGTTCACCCTCCCTCTCTCAAACCACCCCCGGGTTCACCGGCGCGCGCGGCGTCGTCGTCGAAGAGCTTCCAAAGGATCAGGCCTCGCAATCGGACTTCCCCCAACAAGCGCCTCCTCCGACGATGAACGACGTCCATTCTTTCAAGACCCGCTTTCCATCTGGCAGGGACAAAGTCGCCGTTGATGTTTTCGAGCCCGCCGAACAGGGGCGCTACCCGGCCATCGTCCTCCTGCACGGCACGCACGGGCCAAGGAGAGGCGAGTCCTATTACCTTGCCATGGCGAACGACCTTGCCCGCCACGGCTACGTGGCCTTGTTCGTGAGGTACTACGACCGGGGGCGCAAGGGACGCGGCGTCCGCTCGCAATGGGCCGAAAGCATCAAGGACGCATTGGACTTCGCCTGCACGCTGCCGGAAGTCCTGCCGGAAAGGCTCGGCCTTGTGGGCTATTCACAGGGGGCTTTCTTGTCGCTGAACTACGCCCCTTCCGATCCGCGCTTGATGGCGGTGGTGGCCTTTTACGGCGGGCTCTCGCCGGGCTTTGCGCCGCCGGCGCAGGAGAATTTTCCGCCGACGCTGCTTCTGCACGGCACCGCTGACAGGATCGTCCCCGTGCGCCGTTCACTCGAAACTTTTGACGTGCTCAGGCAAGCGGGCAAGCCGGTGGACATGATAATTTATCCGAAGGTCGGCCACGGCTTCACCCTGCACGAACGGGGCGGATGGGACGAAGTGGCCGGAGCCGACGCTTGGTCGAGGACAATTTCTTTTCTGGACTTCCACCTGAAATATCCCGCGTGGACGCCAGAGCTGACGGCGGGCCCTCGCCCGCAGCCGGATGCCTCCGAAATACCGCCTCCCTCAGCAACCGCTTCCATATTTCCTTTCGAATCGGCGTCCCAAAAGCCACAAGCGGCCGCGCCAGCTTCAGGCGCGGCCGGCGCGGCGGGCAATGCCGCCACGGTTGATCCGGCCTCGCCGGGCGCTTTGCCGGCGACA
>JAEMPZ010000129.1 GCA_022759065.1 Acidobacteriota bacterium
GACGTCTATCTGGTCCGCTCTGAGCACCGGCGTTGATGAGCCGCCAGGTATCACTGCCTTGAGCGGCCTTCCGCCCAGGATGCCGCCGGCGTGCTCGTAGATCAACTCGCGAAGGGTCACGCTTGACGGAAGCTCGTAGACGCCCGGCCTGTTGACGTGGCCTGAGATGCCGTAAAGGCGAGGCCCTGGGAGGCTTGGCGTTCCTATGGCCTTGAACCACTCCGCGCCGTTTCTTATGATGTGCGGCACGTTGGAGTAGGTCTCAACGTTGTTAATGTTTGACGGAACGCCATAGACTCCGTAGCCGGCTGGGAATGGTGGCTTGAGCCTCGGCTGGCCGCGCTTCCCTTCAAGCGATTCCATCAGCGCCGTCTCTTCACCGCAGATATAGGCGCCGGCGCCACGGCAAACCCACACGTCGAAATCGAAGCCGGAGCCCAAAATGTTCTTGCCGAGAAAACCCCTGGAATAAGCCTGATCCACCGCGCGCTGAAAAATCCTGGCGCCTTGCGGCATTTCGCCGCGGATGTAGAAGAAGCAGCCCGCCGCCTGCGTGGCCCAGCCGGCGATGATTATCCCCTCAAGGATCTGATGAGGGTCGTTTTCGATGAGCAGCCGGTCCTTGAAGGTTCCGGGCTCGCTCTCGTCGGCGTTGCAGACAAGATATTTCAGCGGCTCGGCCTTGTCGCCCTCTCTTTTCTTCGGCAGGAACGACCACTTCAGGCCCGCGGGGAAGCCGGCGCCACCGCGCCCCTTGAGATTGCTGGCCTTGACCTCGCCAAGAACCTGCTCCGGGCTCATCTTGTGCAGCGCCGTCATCAACGGCTCGTAACCGCCGGCGTGCATGTAAGAGTCTATCGCCGTGGAATTTGGCACCCCCACGGCGCGCGTCAGGATGTTGAGCGTCTCGGCCATGGGCTACTCCAGCTCCTTGAGGATTTCGTCCGCCCTCTCCGGCGAGACGTTCTTGTAAAGCTCGTCGTTGACCATCAGCGCCGGGCCGCCGTCGCAACAGGCAAGGCACTCGACGGTGACCAGAGTGAAGCGCCCGTCCTTCGTGGTCTGCCCGGGCTTGAGGCCGAGCTTGCGCTCCATGTGTTCAAGAAGCACCTCGGAGCCCGCAAGCATGCACGGAAGCGTCTTGCAAACCTGCAACAGGTACTTCCCGAGCGGCTTTTCGCTGTACATCTCGTAAAAGGTGACGACGCCGCGTACGTGCGCCGGGGCCAGTCCCAGCCTCTCCGCGATAAAGGCCTGGCACTCGGCCGGTATGTGGCGGAGCTCGTCCTGGCATAGGTGAAGGCAGGCTAGAAGAGCCGTGCGCGGCTCCGGGTACTTTGCCTTGAGCGCGTCAATCTTCGCGGCGAACTCTTTGTCGGCAAGAAGCTTGGAAGCAAGAACGCTCATCGGTCCACCTCGCCCAACACCGGATCCAGAGAGGCCACGGTCGCGATGACGTCGGCTATCATCTGCCCCTTGACCATGATCGGCAACCCTTGAAGGCTGACAAACGACGGGCTTCTGAAGTGGCAGCGGTGGGCCACGTTGGTGCCTGAACCGACGAGGTAGAAACCAAGCTCTCCCTTGGGCGCCTCGATCGCGAAGTATATCTCCTTGCCGAGCGGGGTCTTCGGCCCTTCGGTGGCCACGATGAACTGATGTATCAGCTCTTCCATCTTCGTAAGCACCCTCTCTTTGGGTGGAAGGAAGATTTTGCGGGACTGCTCGTCTTGGGGGAATAGCGGCAGCGACGGGTCGTATTCTTTGAGCGCCTGCTCTATGATTTTCACGCTTTGCCTGATCTCTTCCATCCGGACGAGATAACGGTCGTAACAGTCTCCGTGCTCGCCCACTGGGATTTCAAAGTCGTAGTGGTCGTAACCGAAGTAGGGGTAGGCCTTTCTGATGTCCCACTCGACGCCGCTGGCCCTGAGATTGGGCCCTGAAAGGCCGAGGTCAATGGCGTCATCAGCGCTTATTGGGCCTACGTCCTGGTTGCGTTCTATCCAGATGCGGTTCCGCGAAAGCAGGTTCTCGCACTCTTTGATGGCTTTGGGCGTCTCGCGCACGACGCGAAGGATCTCCTCTGCGAGGCCCGGCTCCCAGTCTCGCGCCAATCCCCCGATGCGCCCGTACGAAACGGTGAAGCGCGCTCCGGTCATCTTCTCGAAGAGGTCGTAGTACTTCTCGCGCTCGGTGAAGGCGTAGAAGTAGACGGTCGCCGCGCCGATGTCAAGCGCCGTCGTCGCGAGCCATAGAATGTGGCTGGAAATGCGGGCCATTTCGCAGCAGACGACCCTCATGACGCGGCACTTCTCGGTGACCTGGAACTGGATCAGCTTCTCAACGGCCCCCGCAAGCCCGATGTTGTTGCTGATTGGCGAGAGGTAATCCATCCTGTCGGTGTACGGAATGGCCTGGTGGAGCGTCAGCGTCTCGGCAATTTTCTCGATGCCCCTGTGAAGGTAGCCCACCTGCGGCTGGGCGCTCACGACCACTTCGCCGTCGAGCGTGAGGACCAGGCGCAAAACCCCGTGGGTGGCCGGATGCTGCGGCCCCATGTTGACGGTGACCAGTTCCGTATTAAGGTCAAGGCGCTCTACGTCGGCCCGGTTCACATCTCCCGCGCCATCTTTCGGCAAAAGCTGTTGATCATCGTGAATGGTCATGGCTTCTCTTCCGGTGGAAGGTAGTTACGCCACTCGTCGTCGCCTTCCATCGGGTACTCCTTGCGCAACGGGTAGCCTTCGAAGTCTTCGGGAAGCAAAATGCGGCTCAAGTTGGGGTGGCCACCAAACCGCACCCCCATAAGGTCATAGACTTCCCGCTCAAGCCAGTCGGCCGTCCGCCAGATGTCCGAAACGGTCTCAATGACTGGATTTTCAACCGGAAGCGGCGCGCGCACGCGCAGCTGCTCGCCCGTCTTAAGGCTGCGGGGCAGATATACGACGTCAATGCGCCCCTCATCGGGCCAGTGGGCGCTTGAAATGTCGGCCAGATAATTGAAGCCGGCGCTCTCCTTGAGAAAGCGGAGCACGGCCTTCGCCTGGCCCGGCTCGACCACGAGCGTGGTTTCGCCGGCGTATTCGGCCACCTCTTTCACGGCGGCGGGAAATTTCCTGGCGATTTCCTGAATCACTTCTGACATGAATCCCCCGCGTCAGCCATGCGTGGCGTCATCCGCCGAAATATCCCTTGCGCCACGTGGGCTTGCCAGACTCCTCTGGATTACCCTCGTCGAGCACCTTTGGCCCCGATTCCAAAACAGGCAGGGCGCCATACTTGGGATCGCGTCCCCTGTAGTGGCCGTGCAACCGCCTCTTGCCCGGCTCCCAGCGCTCTTTCATGACGAGGTCCTGGACTTTCATCACCGCGTAAATCAGCGCCTCGGGCCTGGGCGGGCAGCCCGGGACGTAGACGTCAACCGGAATGATGTGGTCTATGCCCTGAACGACGCTGTAGGCGTTGAACATCCCGCCGGTCGTCGTGCATACGCCCATCGCGATGACCCACTTGGGCTCGGGCATCTGATCGTAAATGCGCTTGGCCGCGTAGGCCATCTTCTTGGTGAGAGTTCCCGCGACGATCATCAGGTCGCACTGGCGGGGGGTGAAGCGCATAGCTTCGGCGCCGAACCGCGCCAGGTCATAACGGCTCGCCACCATCGCCATCATTTCGATCGCGCAGCACGAAAGGCCGAACGGCATCGGCCAGAGGCTGTTTTTGCGGGCCATGTCAATGAACTTCGACACCGTGCCCATGACCACGCCGCTCTTGATCAGGTCCAAGTCTTCGCGCGTCTTTTTATCAAGGTCTAGAGACACCGCGTCTGAACCCATTTCAACTCCCGCTCGCGCTCGGCGTTCGCTCGCCCAACGCAACTAAAACAGGGGTTACTGCCACTTTAGCGCCTCTTTTCGCACGATATAAAGATACCCGACGACAAGAATTGCCACGAAAAGCAGCATCTCGCCGTAGACGAAAAAGCGCCAGGGCGCCAGTGCGGCGTGCTCCCTGAAAACCGCCGCCACTGGATAAAGGAAAAGCGTTTCAACGTCAAAAAGAAGAAAGAGAAGCGCGACGAGGTAGTACCTGACGGAAAGCCTTTTGAAGGGCTCGTCCATGGGGTCAAGGCCGCACTCGTAAGGCCTGAGGTCGGTTTTTGATTTCGACACGCGCCCCAAAAGCCAGGAGGCTGCCATGAGCCCCACTCCAAAGGCGGCCGCTACGACGGCCATGAGAAGGATTGGCAGATAGGTTTCAACCATTTACGCCTCCGGAGGAGCCACGATCGCGGAATCATTCCCCCCGCGAAACCTAAGCGGAAAAGCTATCACACCATAAAAAGCTTGTCAACGTGGTTACGCCCTCTCTTTTCCCCAGAGGTGCGCCAGGTGGAGAAGCGTTTCGCAGGACTTGGCCATCCACTCGAGGCTGACACACTCCTTGAAACCGTGATAGTTGACCGCGCCGGTGAAGATGTTTGGCGTCGGCAAGCCTTTGAATGAAAGAGCGGAACCGTCGGTGCCTCCGCGGATGTAGCCCTCGACGGCTTCGATTCCCGCCAATCTGACCGCGTCTTTTGCCAGATTCACCACTCTCGGGTGCTTGTCCAGGACCACCTTCATGTTGCGGTAGCTCTCCTTAATGTCAACCTCGAAGGTGACGCCCGGCCAGTCGCGCTGGGCAGCCTCCGCCGCCTTGCGCACGTAATCACCCATTGCTTTAAGCTCGGGTTCCGAAAACGCGCGAAGGATGAACTTGACGACGACCTTGCCCGTTTCTCCAGAGATGGCAAGAGGGTGCAGGTAGGGCTCGCGCTTCTCGGTGGCTTCCGGAAGCCGTTCACTCGGAAGCCTGCCGATGAAATCGGCCGCGGCCCTGACGGCGTTCTTCATTTTCCCTTTGGCGAGCCCAGGATGGATGTCGTAGCCGGTCACCGTTACGGTCGCAGAATCACCCGAGAAGGTCTCGACTTCAATCTCTCCCAAGAGCGAACCGTCTACGGTGTAGGCGCAAACGGCGCCGAACTTCGGAACGTCGAAATACTTGCTGCCGATGCCGATTTCCTCGTCGGGAGTGAAAGCAACCCTGATCTTGCCGTGGGGAACCTCTGGATGACGGATAAGCCAGTCAACGCAAGTCATGATTTCTGCGACGCCCGCCTTGTCGTCGGCGCCGAGAAGCGTGGTGCCATCGGCGGTGATGACGGTGTGGCCGATCCACTCCTTCAATTGAGGGGTATCATCCACCGTTATTACCTGCCGCGGGTCGCCTGGAAGGACTATCTCCTTTCCGTCGTAGTTTCGCAGAACCTGCGGCTTCACGTTCTCGCCCGGGGTGCTGGGATAGGTGTCCACGTGGGCGATCAGGCCTATGGTGGGCGCGCCCTCGACCGTGGCCGGCAAAGTGGCGTAAAGGTAGCCGTATTTTTCGTCGAGCTCTACCTCCGAGAGCTTCATGTCGAGAAGCTCCTGCTTCAAGAGCCTTAAAAGATCCCACTGCCACGGCGTCGAGGGGAAAGTCTCCGAATCCTCGCGCGACGAGGTATGGACCTTCGCGTAGCGCACGAAGCGCTGGAGAAGCTCCTCGTATTCAGACGCGTTAAGAACAAATGCCGGCAGTTGCTTTTCTGGCTGAGCCACTCTAGCCTCCCTTTGTTCGCCTGGCAGCGGCGAAGGGGGACTATACCACAAATGACGGATGAGGTAAAAATGCTATGATTAGCATGGAGGAGCGATGAAGCGTTACCCAATGTTGCTCAACGCCGCCACCGCCTTTCTGCTTCTTGCGAGCGCCGGTTGCTCGCGGACGCCAAAGCCGCGCGAGGTGGTGATTGATACGACGCTCGAAGGAAAAGGGGGAATTTACGCCCCGAACTTCGGTTTCCTTTTTTTGGAGACCGAAGAGCGCGACCAGTATGCTCTGGAGAGGAACTCAAGCGAGGCTGAACTGGACATTTACCGGGGAATCGTCCTTCAAGGCCTGGAAAGCGAGGCGCCCAGGAGCATCCTTGCAAGAAGGAAACTTGCGGCGACGACATCCCTTCTTCTCGCGCAGAAGGGCTCTTCGCTCGCGATGCCGCTGGTTCAAGACCTCTTCCACTATGACTACGCCGTCTGCCAGGGGCTCTTAAGGGAGGGCCGCGAGGATCTTTTCGGCGGCGCTCGCGGCTGGCAGTCCGGTGGCGTCGTCGCTCTGCCTCTCTGGACAGCCGGCGCCGCGGCGCCAGACGAGGATTGGGCACTTCTCTATCTCGAAAACGGGGCGCTCGCCACGCTTCCGCGCCCCGGCTTAAAGGCGCGTCCCATCGCCACTCCGATGGCCGCCGGCACCACAAAAAGAGGCGGTGATCAGGTGGTGCAGGTCGCGCTCGGGGCAAAAGGGGCGCTCGTCGCTGAACTGAGGCGCTCTGGAACACTTGACGCCGTTGTAGAGGACGGTTCCTCTCTTTTCGAAAAGCCATTAAAGGCGTGGGACATGGCCTGGCACCCGTCCATTCCCCTTCTCTACGTTACCTCGCCGCGAGGCCTGGAGATCATCTCCATTAGCGGCGGCAAAGCCAATAAGGCGGCGTGCGCCTTGCCCGGCAAAATGACCGCCAGCGCTCTTTCGGCCAGCCCTGACGGAACGACGCTGCTTCTCTACCCCGCCGGAGGCGCTTCAAAGCTCCTCTCCCTGCCGCTCAACGCCGAGGGCAAGCCAGGTGGCAAGGCGCTGCTCCTTCCATCTCTGGCCGCTTCGGCAAGCTGCCGCGCCTGGGAACCATCAAGCCACGTTCTATGGTGCTTCAAAACCGATTCCGGCCAGGCGTGGCGCGTGGACGCTTCAACCGGGAAGGTTCTGGGAAGCTGGTCGTGGCCGAAGGAGCGCGCGACTCTTGAAGCCATGGACACCGGCGAGGGGCCGACGGTCACGCTGAGGTATAGCGCGGGCGGGTATCCCTCCTGGCAGCGCTTCACGGCATTCCTTGACCCGCAATCGTTGAAATTCGTTGGCCTTTCAGAGCCCAGCCCTGTTTCAGGAATAACGTGGAGGAAAACAAATGGACTACCGCATTGAAAAAGATTCCATGGGCGAAGTCAAGGTTCCCGCGGGCGTTCTTTACGGCGCCCAGACCCAGCGGGCGGCAGAGAACTTCCCGGTTTCCGGGCTTCGCATTCCCGGAAGAATGATCCGGGCGATAGGCCTCGCCAAAAAGGCGTGGGCCGAAGTGAACCGGACCGCTTCAAGGCTCGAACCCCGCCTTGCCGAGGCCATCATCAAGGCGGCCGACGAAGTGGCAAACGGCCAACACGACGCGCAGTTCGTCGTTGACGTTTTTCAGACCGGCTCGGCCACCTCCTCAAACATGAATGCCAACGAAGTCATCGCCAACAGGGCGATCCAGATTCTCGGAGGCGTCATCGGAAGCAAGGACCCAGTCCACCCGAACGACCACGTCAACATGAGCCAATCGTCAAACGACATCATCCCCACAGCCATACACATCGCGGCGCTGGAATCTCTCGAGCTCGACCTGCTTCCCGCCCTTGGCCGCCTGGCCCTTGCGCTTGAAGCCAAAGCCAGGCAATTTGATCCCATCGTGAAAATCGGGCGGACTCACCTTCAGGACGCCGTACCCATAAGGCTCGGGCAGGAGTTCTCCGGCTACGCCGCCCAAGTGCGAAAGGGCATCGTCCGCGTCAGAAGCTGCAAGCCGCACCTCGCGGAACTGGCTCTCGGCGGAACGGCCGTGGGCACCGGCTTGAACGCGCCCGAGCGGTTGCCCGAGCAGGTCATCGCGAAACTGGCGTCTTGGACAAACCTCCCGCTGCGCCAGAGCGACAACCTCTTTGAAGCGCTCGCGTCAAAGGACGCGCTCGTCGAGGCGAGCGGCGCGGTCCGCACCGTCGCCGTCAGCCTTTCAAAGATCGCCGAGGACATCAGGTGGCTGGGCGCCGGGCCGCGCTGCGGAATAGGCGAGATAAAAATCCCCGACCTGCAACCCGGCTCTTCAATCATGCCAGGCAAGGTGAACCCGGTCATGTCTGAAATGATGATCATGGCCTGCGCCCAGGTTCAGGGAAACGACCTCGCCGTGGCTCTCGGCGGACAGGCCGGACACTTCGAGCTCAACACGATGATGCCGCTCATGGCCCACAACCTCCTCCAATCCATTTCTCTTTTGTCCAACGCCGCCGAACTTTTCGCGACGCGCTGCGTCGAGGGGCTCCAAGCGGACGAAGCGCGCTGCGCATGGATGGTCGAGCAGAGCCTCGCCATGGTCACGGCCCTCGCCCCGCGAATCGGCTACGATGCCGCCGCCGCCCTCGCGAAAGAGGCGTACGCCTCCGGAAAAACCATCAGAGCCCTCTGCATCGAAAAGAAGGTTCTGCCCCAAGATGAACTGAACCGCCTACTCGACGCCCGCAAGATGACCGGAGCGTGACAAAGCGCGCGCCAGCACCGCTGACGGCGGAGAAGAAAAAACATTCACCACCAAGGC
>JAEMPZ010000096.1 GCA_022759065.1 Acidobacteriota bacterium
GCCTTGCGCTGCATCAGTTTCACGCGCCCCTCCGCGGTCCACGAGGCGCTGCTGTTGTAATCCCAGCCGAGGTACTGGCTATCGCCGCCACCCTGGGTAGTTATGAGAAAACGGTTGTCCAGCCCGCCGAAGTACTTTGCCTGATCCTCAACCAGCGGTGAATCACCACCCGACGGATCCACCGGCACCCAGCCAAAATTGGGAAGGTAGACCTCGACCCACCGGTGGAAAACGTCATCTCGGCTTGCGTCATCCCCGCGAATCACGACCGAGCCCGCGTAACGGGCCGGCAGCCCCGCCGCGCGGCATAGCGCGATCATCACGAAGCTGTACTCAGAGCATGAACCCGAGCCTCGCTCGAGAACCACCGGCGCGATGTTCCACCCTCCAGCCAATTCGTAGTGCATCTTTTCTTGAACGTAGCGATTTATTTTCTGGGCGATCCAGTAGGGGTTGGCCTCGCCCCCGACCGCCTCTTTCACTGCCTTCTGGATGACGGGATCATGAAGCTGCAGCTTCGACGCGTCGGCGAGGTAGGCATGCCGGATATCCTCAGGGATGTCCTCAAGGCCTCCCACGGCTTTTGGATCAATGAAATAGCGCACCCTCTTTACCGTCACGTTCACCGTCATCTTGGCGCGAGCTTCCTGGCCGGATTTTATATCCTTAAAAAGAAAGTGGGCGAAGCGCTGTCCCCACTGGTCGGTCACGAAATCCACCGGCTTCGGCTCGTAAACTGGTTCGCTTTCAATTTTCTGATTGGGCAGGTCTTGAGGCACCGCCAGATAGACGTCGAGACTCTTGACGGTTCCAGGGCCGAAATTTGTCCAGGCTTCGGAATAGACGACCTTCTCGCGCTTCGGATCGTAGTTGACGTAGAGAGGCGAGGGCGAAACGGCAAGCTTCGCAAGCGTTCGCTTCTCATAGTCGCAGCACCAGAGATTCCGCCCGTCCCACGCGAGCCCTGACGTATAGGGGCCGGGCGAGTCGAAGAAGTTGACCACCCACCCGGAGACGGGGTCAATCTGGTAGATGCGGTCGCTACTGCGGTCGGCCGCCCACAAATAGTTTCCGTCCCAAGTCATGCCGGTTCCGTGGCCCTTCCGGGGCGACGGGAAACTGCGAAACGTGGTGCCGTCTTCCTCGTCAAGTTTGGCAATCACGCCGGACTGCGGGTCGGACACCCACAGATCCTTTCCGTCCCAGGCGATCCCCTCGGGCGATTGCGTATCAAGCGCAAGGGCGCGGACCGTCCGCTTTGAAATTGGATCGTAGGCATAGGCGGTTTTGTCGGCCTCATCAAGGCACCAGAGCCTTGAACCGTCCCACGCCAAGCTCAGCGGCGCGTAGCCGGGCGCTTCCACTTTCGTGAGCACCTTCCCGTCGGACGGAGAAATTCTGTAAAGGGCAGCCGTGTCGTAGTCCGCCACCCAGAACGCTTCTCCGTCCCATGCAAGGCCCGTGGGTGTTGAAACAGGCAGGTCTATCGTTTTCAGGACGTCGCCCGGAAGCGGCGCTGGCGCAGCAAAGACGGCCACAACCACCACCATTACCGCTAATAGCACAAGAGGACTTTTAACCATGTCAACTCCCTTCATCCGGCGCCAAGACAAAAAAGGCGCCTGCTTACTCGCGAGTGTACATCCGTCAACGAGCCATGGGAAGAGGCTTTCAACTTCGCGCGGCGAAGATTCGCGAGTCGTGGCGGGCCATTCAAAAAAGGGGCTCGCGGAAGTGCATTGCTAATTCGTTGCGGAGCAGAAAAATCTAAAGTATCGGATTAGGTTTTTTTGTGTGCCCATGAGTGCTGTGAAATGCCCGTGGATGTTAGGTCCTGGCACATAAAACTTTTCCGCGTTCTTTGTGGAAAACTCTGTGGAAAACGTTGTGGATAACCTCCGAAGTGAAGGCAGGGCAAGCAGATTACGGAGGTTGCACTCATATTCAGCATGGTAACGTTTCTGCATTGATAATCATTGCTATTATCTCTAACTCCCAGCGCTTAAAGGACTTTGCTTGCGCCAGGTAAAGGTCCACCATTCGCCGTCACTCCTCTTGTCGAAAACCTCTAAAGCGCTTGCTATTGCTATGTTATTAATGTCCGTCCCCTTTTCGCTCGAGATGCCGCTTCCGATAAGAAAACCTCCGGGCGAAACTCGCGCGCAAAGGTCAGGGAAGATCTCCGCCAGCGTCTCGGCGAGGATGTTGGCGAAGACGCAATCAAAGCTCTCGTCCACGTCACCGGCGCTGCCCGTTAGAATGGTTACACCGGCCCCGTTGAGGGCCGCCGTTTCATTCGCCACTCTGCAAGCCTCTGCATCGTTGTCGCAGGCCACAACGCGGGGACAGCCGTCCAGGAATGCCGCGACGGCAAGTATTCCCGAACCGCAGCCGACATCGAACACGCTTTTGGGCGTTGCCGGAAGCCCTTCCCATGCGCGCAGGCAAGACGCCGTCGTGTAGTGTTCGCCGGTTCCAAAAGCGCAACCAGGCACAAGCCTAATAGAAATCCTCTCTTTCCAAGGGCTTTCGATTTTTTCAGAAGGCAGCACCACGAAGCGCCTCCCGACGCACAGCGGCGCCACCGTCTCCTGATAACGCGCCGCCCAGTCAATGGCAGGCTCACCTTCCCACGCCAGATTCACGCCGGGATACCGCCGCCGAAATTTTTCGATGGAAGGGCGGGAAGAGCCGCAGTAGACGCGCCACTGTTTAGGTGAAATCTCCCACATCGCCTTCGCGCCCGATGCTCGAAGCTCGTCCCAAAGCTCCGAAGGGAGCGGGCCTTGCGATTCGACTACCAGAGCTTGTTCAGGTTCCGAGAAAGAGGAGGGAGAGCCTGGGGAGCCCGAAGTGGTTAAGCGCCGCCTGGCGCGCGAGCCTTTCAACGGTTTTGTCGAGGACTTCTTTTTCAAGGCTTCCACCTCCCGCTTCCTTAAGCCTGGCACGCGACTCGTTTCTCCAACGGGCGACTTCGCCGGCGGGGCTCTCCAAAAGAACCAGCCGGCCCAACTCCTCGTCGAGCGGAGCAAGCGTCTTCTCAAGCTGGACCATTCCCAATTGGGGCTCCATTTCTTTCAACCGAGCCGACGTCTCCCCGCAGAATCTCGCGAGGACAGGCATCAAGCCGCCCCTTTCGGAATCGGCGGCGAAGGCCTCGAGCGCCGAAGCCCGCGATTCCAGAAAGCGCGCTATCCTCGCGCCAACAGGTTCGCCGGGCGGCTCGCCAGTGGAACGTCCGGCAGAGGCCGCGCGCAGTGAATCGAGCGCCTCGGCCACTTGCGGCTCGGCGAACGAGAGGCAGACGGCGCGGCGGGGTGGGACCTTCCTTGCCGCCAGGCGGGCGAAGTATGCCCTCACCCCCTCCTCGACGGCCTCTATCGGAACGCCCGCGGCGAACCACTCCGCCGCTTTCTCGAAATCCAATGGGGACAAGAGCAGCGGCGCCCCGCGCTGCCGGCAGAAGATATCCTCCACGCGCTCGAAATAGCGAAGGATTTCTTCGTCACTCAAGTATTCTTCTCGTATATGATACGCAGGCCCTCGAGCGTCAGGTCTTCGTCAACCACCTGAATTGACTTGCATTCGGGGGCTATCGCGGACGCCAGCCCGCCAGTGGCAACGACGGTCTTGACCTCTCCGAACTCTCTTTTCATCCGCTTCAACACGCCTTCCATCAAGCCGATGTAGCCCCAGAAGAGGCCGGACTGCATCGAGCAAACTGTCGAACGTCCTATGACGCGCGGCGGCTTTATTATTTCAACCTTGGGCAGCTTGGCCGTCCGCTCGAAAAGGGCCTCGGCGGAAATGCCAAGCCCTGGAGCTATCACGCCGCCCAAGTAACCGCAGCCATCGCCCAACATGTCAAAGGTGGTCGCGGTGCCCAGGTCAACGACTATTGCCGGGGTTTCGTATTTGGCGCACGCGGCGACCGCGTTGACGACCCTGTCGGCGCCGACCTCCGCCGGATTGTCATAGTGAATCTTGAGCCCCGTTTTGACGCCTGGCGCCACGAAGAGAGGCTCCCTGTTGAAGTAGCGGCCAATCATGGCGCGAAGCTGCACGTCGGCAGGGGGGACGACCGAGCAGATGGCAACTCCGCTGACCTCCTGTGTGGAAATGTTGTTGAAATGGAAAAGGCTTTGAAGCACGGCGCCCCATTCGTCCATCGTGCGATGGCGGGCCGTCGTAAGCCGCCAGTGATAAATCAGATTCTTCTTGTCGTAGAGCCCCACGGTCGTCTGGGTATTGCCGACGTCCATGACCAGAATCATCATTGGCCTCCATGTCGTCCTGTGCCAATAACGTGATCGGGGCAACGGAGCATGGCCACGTCGCCCGCGGAAATTTTCTCAAGCCCGCCGCCGGTTTCCATCATAAGCTCGCCGCCCTCGCCTATAGAGATAAAACGTCCCTCAATGATGCCCCTGGCCGTCGTCACGCGCAACGGGCTGCCAGGCTCGTGAATCCAGAACCGAGCCGCCGAGTCCACCAGCGAGCCCGGCGCCAAGAGGGCTTCCGTGACCAGAGGCTCGAGCGCATTTATGACCGACGCAGCGAAAGCCTCGAGTTCCACGAAGCGTCCCGATTCAATTTTAACCGAGGTTGCCGTATCACGGATCTCGGGTGGGAAATCCTCGGGAACCTGGCCCAAGTTGACGCCCGCGCCCAAAACCACCCCTTGTGGCAAATCCCCGCTGAAGCGGCTTTCAACCAATATCCCGGCGATCTTGCGCCCGTTTGCCAAGACGTCGTTTGGCCACTTCAGCCTGCACTCGACGCCTTCATCCATGAGGGCTTTTCGCACGCCGAGGGCACCCGCGAGGGGAAGGCAGCTGGCGCCTTTTGTCCCCAACCGCGGCCACAGGGCGACCGACATGGCAAGCGACTTGCCGCTTTCAACAAACCAGGCGCGGCCATGCCTCCCCCTGCCCTCCGTCTGGCGGGCAGCAATCACCACGGCGCCGATGGCTTTTTCTCCCAACGTTTCCAGCAACTCGCGGGCCCTGTCATTCGTGGAGCCCAATTCGGCGTGGCATTCAAGAATACGCCCGAACTTACCCGTCAGGCGGCTCGCGATGGCGTCGCGGTTCATGATGTCAACGGCTCGATCTTGAACGATATGTCGCTCGCCGGCGCTGAATGGGTGAGCGCGCCGATTGATATGAGGTCAACCCCGGTGGCCGCCACCCTGGCCAGCCTGTCAAGCGTCATGTTTCCAGAGGCTTCCAGCACCACTCCATGAGGCCTCTCGCGAGCCGCCGCGCTCATGTCCTCATCGCTCATGTTGTCGAGCATGATAATTTCGGCGCCAGCCGCCACGGCCTCCCTGAACTCGGCGAGGCTCTTCACCTCTACCTCGACGCGCCAAAGCGGGCCGGATGAGGACTTTGCCATGGCCACGGCCTGCGTTATCGAACCTTTCGCCTTGATGTGATTGTCTTTGATTAGAATGGCGTCCGAGAGGCCCATGCGGTGGTTCGCCGCTCCTCCCGTGCTCACGGCGTACTTTTCCAAAAGCCTCAGCCCGGGCGTCGTTTTTCGAGTATCGCATACCCTGCAGCCAGTCCCCGCCACCGCTTCGCTGGCCCTTCTTGAGAGCGTGGCTATGCCGCAGAGCCTCTGTAGAAGGTTCAGCGCCGGCCGTTCGGCCAGGAGCAGGGCTGGCAGAGGCCCGCTGGCCCGGCCCATGACCGTTCCAGGCTCGACTATCGCGCCTTCGGCAACCAGGGCTTCGACATCGCAAGCGGGATCAGCGACGTTAAAAGCTCGCAAGGCCGCCGGAACCCCGCACGCGACGAGAACCTGCTTGGCAAGGAAAACGCCGCTTCCCGTGCCCTTGATCCCCAACGCCTCGGTGGTCTTGTCGCCATACGGGGCGTCCTCCCGAAAGGCCCTGCGAAACAGGGCATCAATGGCGCTCCGGTTCAGTTCCGCGGCCATAGTATCCTCCGTGGCGAAGAGATGCCCCTGCGCTTGAGCCAAGCGGCCAGATCCTCCGCCAGCGCCTCGACTTGAAACCGAACGTTTTTGTCGCTGCTGATGAAAATCATGTCGTTCCCTTTGCAGACGACCTTGAATTCGCCATTCCTGGCGGCGGGAACGTTAGATGTTATGAAGGCGAGAACGGCGGACTCAGGCGACATCGGCAAAGCGGCCTTTTCCGAAATGTCGCCGATCGAGCGAAAACCGCGGCGGCGCACGGGCTCACCCCTCCCCGTCGGCGAAGGAGTTCCACTCCTTGCAGTTGGGGCAGCGGTGGAGCACTTCAATCGTCTTGTAGCCGCAATACATGCAGGTGTAGGCGTCGTTCATGATCTCGCTGCCCGAAAGTTGCGCGGCGATCTCCCGCACAAGGCCATCATCCAAAAGCCGTTTGTTTATCAGGCCCCAGAGCGTGCGCTGCACGAGCCTCGACCTGCCGAAGTGGCGGACCATGTCCCTCACGATGGCTGGCAGCAGTTCTGTACGGCGAAGCTCGATGCATTCATCGAGGTACTGGATCAGCGCCCTCTTCTGGTGATGTTCGCTCGCCAGGCGGTTAAGCGCTTTCAGATACCCCTCCTGGTCATCCAGCTTGAGATAAATTTCCTTCAAGAGCCCCAGCACCATGTAGGATTTATACGGCATCTCGCGAAGAGCCCGTTCCAGGAGCCTGACGGCGCGGCGCGGCTTCTCTTTGGAAAGGTATGCGTTGCAGAGGAAAATGTAGGCCAGCATGTTTTCTGGCAGCAGGCGGATGGCCCGGTGCAAAAGCCACGACCCGCGAAATAGCGAGCCCTTCTCTGCCAAACGCTGGCCCCGCTGGGCAAGGAGGTAAGACAGCGCCCGCTGGTCCTTGTGGCGCTGGACTTTCTGCAGAGCGACGGCCAGCTCGTAAGCCTCGTCCCACTGCTGCAAGTCCTCGGAAAGCTTGAGAAGCTGCGCGAGCGCGTAGGTGTCCTTCGGGTGAAGGCCCAGCGCCTCGCGAAACGTCTTGGCGGAGCGGTCAAGAAATCCTCCGGTCCGATAGTCGGAACCAAGCGCGTTGAGAGCGAGCACCCTTTCTTGAGCGGTCAGCTCCCCCCTCGCCAAAAGCGACTGATGGACTCTGATAGCGCGGTCAATCTGGCCCCTCTGGCGGTAAAGGTTCCCAAGGGCCAGATAGACTTCGATCGGCTCCGTGGAAATCTCCACTACCCGCGAGAGTTTCTCGATCGCCGTCTCGATATCGCCGGCCAGCATCGCGTACATGCCAAGGATGTACTCCGGCGACTGCCGAGGGTCGGGCCCCTGCCTCTTGCCCCGGCCCCTGAGCGGAAAGCGAAGCCCGAGCACGAGTCCCAGAACGAACAAGGCGGCCATCAGGAAAAACAGGTAAGAGTCAGGCAGGGCCTTGAGGCTTATGGCCGCTATCACAGGGATCTCTCCTCCTCCACCGCGCCATCGGTGCGCAAGCCCTCGCGAATCGGAAGGTTGCGCAGCTGGCGGACCTCCTGTTCAAGCTCCAAAATGCGCTTCTTCATTTCTCTGCCGGCCATGAAGTTGTCAACCTGGTCAATCATGCCGACCAGCCAGAAGACGACAAAAAGGACCACCAGCGGAAAAAAGATAACCCAGAGCATCGAGATCTGCTCAAATTGGATGATGCCTGGAATGATCACAAGGCTTGTCGAAAGCGACCTGTTCGCGAGGGCCAGGCCGAACCAGACCAGCACCACGCCCGCGAGCAGAGCCCACTTGAGAAGGCCGAGCATGTTATGCATTGGTGATTCCCTCCTTGAATTTTGAAACGAGGCCGTCGAACTTTCCCTGGATTTTGAGGACCACCTCAATCCATTCGCGAGCTGCGCCAAGGCCTCCCGGCCTCTGGCACACGTAATCAGCCTCCCGCTGCAACATGGGATGAGCGTCCGATGGACAAGCCGTCACGCCCACGCGCCCGAAACAGGGAAGGTCCAAAAGGTCGTCGCCCATGTACGCCGTTTCCTCGCCGGCCACGCCGGCCTCTTGAAGCACCCCTTCAAGGGCCGGCCCCTTGTCCAGCGCGCCCTGAACAATCCTTTTTATGCCAAGTTCCTCGGCCCTTCGCGCCGTCACCCCGGACTCCCGCCCGGAAAGGATTGCGACTTCGAGGCCGCACCACTGCGCCATCTTTATGCCCGCCCCGTCCTTCACGTCGAAGCGCTTCGTCTCGCGCCCCGACTCATCCAAAAAGATCGAGCCGTCGGTCAAAACCCCGTCCACGTCAAAAAGCAAAAGCTTTATGGGACGGATTTTTGCAGCCAAACTGTCGGATGCTCCGGCGCGGTTGTCTTCCGCCATCGCGCGCCTCCCTTGTCAGGGCATCATACCACGAAGCGCGCCTCCCCCGCCACGCGCGCGGCGAAAAACATTCACCACCAAGGCGCCAAGACACCAAGGGAAGACTCACAGGGAGGTCAGGGAGG
>JAEMPZ010000252.1 GCA_022759065.1 Acidobacteriota bacterium
GCGCGTGCAAACGCAACGGCCCAACGGCGCCTGAAGGCGCATTCCTCGCTTCGCTTCGGAATGCGTACCCCCCCTGCCCCTGTAAAAGCCATTTGGGACAGGTGTGAGTTAGGAGTTGCAGCAAGAGCCTCCGACTGGACATGCGCTTGTTTCTGGTTTAGGATAAGAGTGGTTTTTAGGGGAGCCGGGCGATGAACAGGAACACGGTGGTTGACTTGGCGCGAGGAACGGCTGCCAAAGCCATTTTGGCCCTGGTTCTTATTTGTGGCGTCGCCGGGTCAATGCGCGTCAGCGCTCGAAATAAGTTGCCGGTCTCCAAACCTAAGATGCAGGCGGCGGCAGTTGGCGGGGCCGCCAGGTACGACGCCGGCCTTTACGCGAAGGCTTCCGATGCGCTCAAGGCCGGCAGGCTGGATGAAGCGGTGGATGGCTACTGCTCCATGTTTCCCAGGACGGACGGTGGCTTTGCAGCGTGGAGCGTAAGCGTTTCTCTCGTTTGCGATCCTGCCGCGGTCGAGCCGTTGGTTAGCAGCTTGCGAAAGCTTCAGGGCGATCCCGTCTTTGTCTTGAAAAGGATATACCGGGGAACGCCGTGCTATCGCGTCTGTTTCTCTCTCTCGGCCGACAGGCGGGGAGCGGCGGCCCAAATGAGAGCCATTCGAAAGGAGTTCCTAAGGTACAAGCCATTTCCATTTCAGATGGATGGCCTCTGTCCTTCTTCGGAAGCCCCTATGGCGGTGGCGGCGGTGGGCCAAACGGTGGCCGCTGGCGGGGCTTTGCCCCAGGCGGAGAAGCCGCCCGCGCAAGCACCGTCAGGGCCGGTCAGATATCTCGGCCCGCCCGTCAGCGAAAATGGTACTCCGGCAGCTTCGGTTGATTCCGCGGGGCCGTTGCTTTCAACCTTGAAGGCGGGCGCGGGGAAGGACGCGGCGAATTATCAGGAGCCTTCCGGCGACGCCCAGGCGTGGTTTCAGAAAGGCGTGGCGGCCTACGGGAGAGGAGACCGCCAGGAGGCCCGCCGCTGTTACGAGAAGTCGCTTGAACTGTCGCCTAACAAGCCGGAGACGCTTAACAACCTCGGGATTCTCTACCTTGAAGAGAACAAATTCACCGAGGCGAAGTCCCTCTTGGAAAGGGCGGTTGACATTTCCCCCTCCTACTCGCGCGCCCACCTGAACCTTGCCGGAGCCTTGTGGGGGCTTGGCGAAAGGGACAAGGCGGTGGAACAGGCTCGCGCGGCAAAGGATCTTGAAACCAGCAACGTGCAGGCCCACTTGACGCTTGCCTCGTTTCTGATAGCGATGGGGAAGTACGAGGAGGGCGGGATGGAAGCGAGGCTTGCATTGGCTTTGGAGCCGGGAAACGCCAGGGCGCAGGCTCTTTCGCGCGAGGCGGAGGAACAAGGCGGACACGGTGAAGCGAAAAAGGACAAAGTTGAAGGATGAATTTTGAAGGATGAAGGGCGAAAGCAAGTTTTGAGTTGAGGGTTTTGGGTTTTGAGTTGAAGAAATAAGAGCACCTCAACTCCTAACTCCTGACTCCTGACTCCTAACTCACAACTCTTCACGCTTCCGCCTTCAAACTTGTCGCTCGGGAGGGCACGATGGCCATGAAAAGAGTCTTGATTGGCGTAATGCGGCACCTACAGCGCCACGGGTGACCGCGTGACCCTTCACTTCGAGCAGATGGACAAGGGCTGCACGAACCAGAAGTACTCTCTGCAGGGCTCGGTGCTGACGCTGCCGTTCAAAATGCTTAGCGACGGGCCGGGGGCGTCAACGTGGACGAGCGCAGCCAGTTTAAGCGATGACAATCTCTCGATTGCGCCGCAGGACCTTGCCGGAGTCATTGCAAGGACGTTGAGCGAATCGAAAGAACAGGACAACGGACCGGCGAGAACGCCAAAGAGGCCAACACGCAATTCGGCAAGGGGATGATCGGCACCAACATCAACCTTCAAACCCTTGCCTGCGCAAAAGAGTTCTCCATGGACATCTCCTCAACGGGCAGCATCAACGGCCACGGCAAGGTTGACCCGGACGGAAATGTGGAGATTCGTGGAATCCCGGAGCAACAGCTTGACCTGATCAACGTCGGAAAGGTGCAGAAGATAAATACCTGGTCGCCTCTTCCCCCCGATGGTCCCGGCGCCGCGATTACCTCAACAAGGGATTATAGGCCTTCGCCAATCGCGGCGCTTGGCGCTGAAGATCAGGTTAAGAAGGACGCCAGTCATCCTGGGAGGCTGCGGCGCCTCCACGCCGGTGGTTGCTGGTAAATGGCTCGGTGCCCTTTAAGGCAGCGTGACGACGGAGGCCTGTGCGAAGCCCTTCTTCTTGAGCGCGTCGCGGAGCGCCTCGGCTTCGGCGCGGTTCTTCGGCCCGGCGACGATGACGCGGGTGACTTTGCCCTTCGGCGCCAAAACCACGCGGTATCCCTGAGCTTTCAGTCTTGTCTCGAGATCCCTCGCGTTGGCTGCTTCGCTGAAGGCTCCCAGTTGGACGCCGAAGCCTTGCGTCGTCGCCTGGCTTGGCTGGGCGGGCTTTGGAGCCTCGGCCCCAACCTTCTGGTTCGGCGCGGATGTCGCGGGTTCGGGAACTGTTGCGGGCACTGAGCCTCTGGGAGATTCCTCGGGCTGTTCGGAGGCGCGATTTTCTTGCGCCGGCCGCGCGCCGTCATCTTCGGGCGGTTGCGCCTTTGGAATATCCGTTGATTGGGGTTCGTTCGCCGGAGCCACGGCCGAGGGGACGCCCCTATTGAAACCTGGCGATGGGGACTCGGGTTGGAACGCTTGCCTGGCCCCTGTCTCGGTTGTGGTAATCGGCCCAGGTTGATTTGCGGGCGCGGTGGTGGAACTGCCGGAGACGAGCCATGAGACAAAAATGACAAGAACGGTTAAAACCACTACGCCGCAGGCGATCCAGAGCAACTGCCTTAGAGCGGTGGCGTCAAGAGTTTTGCCGGCCATGTTCCCTCCAAACGGGCTAACGGCTAGGCTGGCCCCCGGCATGATTTGACGTAAGCGTGAAACGCGTCAAGGCGAGAGGGCTCAAGGCGCTTCTGAGCGGCGAAGGCCAAAGCATAAAGGACTTCGTCCAGGAATTGCCGAAGCGCGCCTTCGCCGTCCCCAGCGTTCGAACGCAATGAGTCGAGAAGCCTGTCCACGTCCAGAAGGCCATATTGAACAAGCCCCTCCTGGTTGGATGCCAGGCCCGGATACGCGGCGCGGACCGTTGCCATTGCCTCGCCGGCCGCGTCGGCCGCCTTGGCGCCAAGCGCGTGGTAAAGGTAAGAGTACATGTCGTTATACTTGTCTATCAGCCCTTCGAGGCTCTCCGGAACGGCCGCGCCAGAGGGCTTTTCAGGCACGCGCTCTATGAGGCCGAGCGTAATGGCGATCCACAGCAGGCGATAGGTTTCAAAGGAGTTCAGGTAGCTTGCATCGAGAAGCGACGAAATGGAAATGCCCTCTTGGCAAATGCCCAACACGTGCTCCTGGTCGGACGAAAGCTCAAGCTCGTGATAGAAGGCGGGCATCAGGCTGGCGCGGCGCACCCTCGTTTCCGGCTCGCCGACGATCGGGTAAATCCGGCCCCACCTAGTGACCCGTTCCATCCCCCTGCACAAAAGAACCGGCATGGATACGTTGAGCGTGATCATGTCCTCGGTTGAGAAATCGGCCAGTTCGAGGCTGTAGGAACCAAAGGAGCATGGCATAAGCGAAAATATGATGTCGTAGATCTGCTGAATGACGCCCTCCACCAGTTCTTCCGGGGAAATTGCGCCCATGTCAACGAGTATCTCGCCCTGCCTCCTGCCCGGCCTGATCTGCTGCGCTGATTCGATGTATTGGGAGACGCTTATGACGCCACGCCTCAGCAAACATTCGCCCAGGCGCTCGTCGGGGTCCGAAGAGGAGGCGAATACGACGTTGCCGTCGCGGATGTGGAGCGCCTTGACGTAGGGGCCGTCGTTAATCGTCAGCCTGCCCGTTTCGCGCTCGCGGTAGAGCGACATGAGGATAGTGGGAAGGTTGACTTCCGAAAGATCCCCCGATAGGGTCAGGCCATCCGTCACGGAAACCTCTTGAGGGGCTGGGCGACCTGGATGTCGTTCTTGGCCTGGGCCTTGATGACGTACATCGCCTCGTCGGCTTTCTTGACGAGTTCTTCCTTGCTCAGGGCGTGCGTCGGGAAAGAGGCCACGCCGAAGGAGCCCGTGATCTCGATTCCGCCGGTCTCCTCCACGAGGAACGGCGCGCCGGCGAGCCTTTGGCGGATGCGTTCCGCGACCTCCATCGCTCCGCGCCAGTCTGTTTCCGGGAGGATGACGCAAAATTCGTCGCCGCCATAACGCACGACCTTGTCTATCGTCCTTACGGCGTTCATGACGCGGGCGGCCGCCTCCTGAAGAGTGCGGGAACCCATGGCGTGTCCGAAGCGGTTATTAACCTCCCGAAGGCCGTCCAGGTCGAGGAAGATCAGCGAAAGCGGGCTGTTGTACCGGCGCGCCCGCTCGATTTCCTGAGAAAGATGCTCCTCGAAAAACCGCCTGTTGTAAGAAAGGGTCAAGTCGTCCTTCGTGATCAGTTCGGCCATGCGCCTGACCGTCAGCGCGTTCTTTATCGCGAAGACGCACTCGGGGACGATGCTTTCCAACAACCGGAATCTTTCGCGGTCGAGCCCCTGGCCGGGCGGCCTGTCAGCCGTGCTTCCCAGCAGAAGGAGCCCGTCATATTCATAAACCAACTGGAACGGGAACATCGCGAGCGTTTCAATCCGGTTGCCGTCAACTTGCGGAAGCGTCCCAACGGGGGCGCCGGACGCGGCAAAGTCCTTGTACTTAGGGATCATGTCCCGGACAAGCCCCTCGATTTCAATCTTGGTGAGGCCGAAGCGGTCCGCCACGTGGCGCTCGGCTCCGAATCCCGTCCTGAAAAGCCGTTCGACGTATTGGCCGTGGTCGGAAAGGATCAGGAGGGAACCGTAATTGATGCCCAGGTCGCGGCGCAAAGCTTCCAGCATCTCTTCCGCCACCGTGTTCAGGTCAAACGAGCGGAAGGTGCGCGCCAGATCCTTGTAGAGCGCCAGCTCAAGTCCTTGAGACGGGCGCTTGGCCCTCCTCTCCATCGTGGGCTCCTACGGCTTCTGTTTGTTCACCCAGGCGCTTAGAAGGTCTATGGGGACGGGGAAAACGACCGTGGTGCTGTTTTCCGCGCCGATCTGGGTCAATGTCTGGAGGTAGCGCAACTGAATAGTGAGCGGGTTCATCGCGAGGACAGCCGCGGCCTCCGAAAGCTGCTTCGAAGCCTGGAACTCGCCGTCGGCGTTGATGATCTTCGCCCTCTTTTCCCGCTCTGCCTGCGCCTGCAGAGCCATGGCCCGCTGCATGTCCTGAGGCAGGTCAACCTGCTTTATGGCGACCTGAGAAACCTTGATGCCCCACGGATCGGTGTGCTGGTCAATGACCGTTTGGAGCTCCTGGCTCAGCTTGTCGCGCTCGGAAAGAAGCTCGTCCAAAGAGGCCTGGCCGAGGATGGAGCGCAGCGTCGTCTGCGAGAGCTGCGACGTGGCGTAGATGTAATTCTCGACCTGCAAGATGCAGTTCAGCGGGTTGGAGACGCGGAAATAGACGACTGCGTTTACCTTGACCGAGACGTTGTCCTTGGTGATGACGTCCTGCGGGGGAACGTCCAGGACGACGGTTCTCAGCGGCACTCTCACCAGCCTGTCGAACGGCTTGAAGACGAAGATGAGTCCCGGCCCCTTTGGGAGGGGAAGAACGCGCCCCAGCCGGAAAATGACGCCACGCTCATACTCGCTCAATATGTTGATGCACGAAAAAAGCCATGCGACGAAGACAAAGACGATAAAGAGGGCGGGGAAACTCAGCAACTGAATCATGGGTTACCTCCATTTGAATCAGGTTTGACCTCAAGCACCATTCCATTGACGGCGGTGACGATCACGCGTTGGCCCGCGTCAAGCGGCGTTTCAGAAACCGCGTCCCAATACTCGCCGGCCACGAAGACCTTCCCCTTCTTGCCGGAAGCAATCGGCTGGCTGACTGTTCCCGCGTGGCCCACGAGCAAGCTGTCGCCTGTCATCACGGGGTTGCGGAAGGCGCGGACGGCGAGCGTCACGAGAAAGAGCAGTATGGCCGCGAAGGCTAAAACCACTGGAACGATGAAAATAAGGGACACTTTCAACTCCGGAATCGGGCTATTGCGGTAGAGCAACAAGCTGCCGATTAAGAGCGACACAACACCGCCGATACCAAGCATACCATAAGATACCACCTTCAGTTCAAGAATCAAGAATGCCACGCCCAGTAGGATCAGCAAGAGCCCAACCATGTTGATCGGCAGCATCTGCGTGGAGAGCGCGAAAAGCAGAATGCAAATCCCGCCGATTATGCCCGGGAAAATCATGCCTGGCGCCTTGAACTCGGCGTACAGGCCGATAATGCCTAGAAGCAAGAGGACAAGCGTGAAGTTGGGGTTGGCCAAACCGAAGAGAAACCGCTGGAGGCGGGTGGGGTTGATTTGGCGGACGTCTGGCGGATCGGGCAAAACCACCGCCTGCATCGTTCCGTCAAAACGCTTGATGGGGTGGCTGCGGACATAGGCGAAAACCTGGCCCTCGTCGTTGGCGACAAGCTCGATGACGTGCTGGTCGAGGGCTTCCTTTTCGCTCAGCGAGGTGCTTTCGCGAAGCATCTTCTCAAAGGCCCCGGCGTTGCGCCCGCGCCTTTCCGCGAGAGAGCGCGCGTGGGCCGAGAGGTCGTTGAGGACCTTCTGCAGCATCACGTCTTCGGCCGGGTTCTTCTGGCCGGGCTTCTCCGGCTGCGCGCCTGGTTGGGCGGGCGGCTGTTCAGGCACCGTAGGCGTGGGCAAGAAAGGAATCGCGCTCACCGGGTGGGCCGCCCCAATCGCGGTCCCCGGCGCCATGGCGATCACGTCGCACGCCAAAGCGACGAGCGCCCCGCCAGACGCCGCTCTTGCGTTGACCGGGGCCACGTAAGCCACGACCGGGGCTTTGGATTCGAGGATAGCCCTCTGAATAGCCTCGACGCTGTTGACGAAGCCGCCGGGCGTGTCTATCTGAAGCAGAATAAGCGCGGCATTGGCGGCGTTGGCCTTCTCGATGGCGTGGACCACGTACTCCTGCGTGACTGGAGTGATCGGCTGGTCCAAAATAATCCGGTAGGCTGATTGCGCCGCCGCGGGCAGCGACGCCAGCAGGATGATGGCAGTTGCAAAAAGCGTCCCAAAGCGTTTCATGCCTCCCGCCCTTCTCGAACGGCCTTAGTATGGCCACTGCGCAATCGCCTGTCAAGCGGGGCGGAGCGTTGAGGGGATGCGTAGCGGTCGTAGGGTAAAGAAGTGAGAGAGTGAGAAAGTGAGATGGTGAGAAAGTGAGAAATGCGCATTGACCTTCTTACTCTCTAACACTCTTACCTTCTCACTTCTTCATGCTTTCGCGCCTCATCAGCCTATTCACGTATTGTTCCTCGCGGGCAGGCCATCCCTTGCTCATCGTCCATAGCATCGAGTATTTGAGGAAAACGCAGTATGCCGAGGTGACGGCGACTATAGCCCCAGGAACCCCGTCAAGAAAGCCGAGGCGAAAGAGGTACTGCTTTAAGAATCGGTGGAGAGGCCTTAACAGGATGGAACAGAGCCCGGCCCTCTTGCCGTCCTTGAAAAGCTGCTCGGCGCCCCAGCGCGAATAGAGTTCGTTCTTGGCGAGGTAGTGCGGCCAATCGCGGATCGTGTCGTGCAAAAGCCGCCCCTGCTTGATGGCGCCGAGGGCCAAGCCGGAAAGCGCGATCTCCTCGTGGACCTTGACATCCTCATAACGGCAGTCCCGCCGGAAGAGGCGCGCCACCTTGTCGTTGCTAAGCCCTCCGAAGCGCATAACGCGCCCGAAGTAGGCGTTGCTTCGCCAAATCCAGTATACGTCAGCCTTGGGGCCTTCTTCCAAGAGCTTTCGGATCGAGGAAACCAGCTCAGGCTCCGGCCGCTCGTCGGCGTCCAAAAGAAACACCCACGGGTGCGACGCCTGCGGAATCGCCCAGTTCTTCTGAGCCGCCGGATAGTTGAACTCGTGCACGGTGACGCGCACCTTTGGGTCCGCAATGGCCTTGGCGGCTTCATAAGTGTGGTCATTCGAGGCCGCGTCCACGACCACGAAGACCTCATCCGCCCAAAGCACCGAACGAACCGCGTCCGCGATCTGATGCGCCTCGTTCCCCGCCGGAATAATCGCCGTGACCTTCTCCACGCTTCCTCCCTCGCGAAATTATAACATGCCGCGGCGCGGAGGCAGGGAAACATATTCACAGGCAGGACGGGGAGGAAAGGGAGGAAGCCAGGCTGTAGGCGGTCAAAAGCAAGTATGAAGTTTGAATTATGAAGGTTGAAGGG
>JAEMPZ010000137.1 GCA_022759065.1 Acidobacteriota bacterium
AAGAGAGTAAGAGGGTAAGAAAGTTAGAAGGTCAACTAATGCAATTACCGCGCATGGATGCGCATCTTTCGCTCTCTCACTTTCTAACTCTCTCACTCTCTCACTTCTTTTTGCTCCACCATTGCTACCTTAAATATCGCGGAGAAAATTATTTTGGATAGCAATGGGTGAACAACCATTTTGGCTAAACGACGTGGTCATCGGCACTTGAGGGCACTGTTGCACTTTCATTGCGGGATTGGGGGCAATGCCCCGCTTGAGGTGCGAGGGGGGCTCGTGCTATAAGTAGAGGACTGAAGGAGGGCTATCGGCCATGGCAGTCCCGTTTTTGGACCTCAAGAGACAATACGCTCGAATCCGTTCTGAAGTTGAACCGGCGGTCGCTGAGGTCTTCTCGACGCAGTATTTCATCCTGGGGCCCAACGGCAAGGCTTTGGAAACGGAGGCGGCGGCTTATCTAGGGGCATCTCACGCCATCGGCGTGGCCTCGGGCACCGATGCCCTGCTTCTCGCGCTTCGCGCATTTGACCTCGCCCCCAACGAGGGAGTTCTAACCACCTCTTTCACCTTCTTTGCAACAGCGGGCGCCATCCACAACGCGAAGGGCCGCCCCTTTTTCGCCGACATAGACAGGGCGACCTTCAACCTGAGCCCCGACAGCGTTCGCGAGTTCCTTGCTAAGAAGTGCGCGCGAGAGAAAGACGGAACCGTTCGCCACAAGGAGACGAAGAGCGCCATCCGCGGCATCCTTCCCGTTCACCTTTACGGCCTGCCGTGCGACATGGACGAGCTGATGGCGATCGCCAAGGAATACGGCCTCTTTGTTCTCGAAGACGCATGCCAGTCATTCGGCGCGGTTTACAAGGGGCGGCGTTCCGGGGCAATCGGCGACGCGGGCGCCTATTCGTTCTTCCCGACCAAGAACCTCGGCGGCGCCGGAGACGGGGGCATGATAACCACCCCTTCCAGCGAGCGGGCAGCGAGGCTTCAGAAGCTGAGGGTTCACGGCGGGCGCGAGCGCTACTACCATGACGAGATAGGCTACAACTCAAGGCTGGACGAGCTTCAGGCCGCCGTATTGAGAATAAAGCTTCGCCACCTTGACGAGTGGAACAAGGAGAGGGCGAACGTCGCGCGGCTTTACAACGAAGGGCTGGCGGGCATTCCCGAAGTCGTGACGCCTCAAGTTCCAAAGGACCGCAACCATATTTACCACCAGTACGTCATCAGGGCCAAGGATCGGGACGGGCTCAAGGCGCACCTCGAAGCCCGTTCCATCGGGGCGATGATATATTACCCTGTGCCTCTCCACGCGCAAAAGTGCTTTGCTTTCCTTGGCTACAAAACGGGAGACCTGCCGGAAACCGAGAAGGCCGCGGCGGAAGTGCTGGCCCTTCCCGTATTTGCTGAATTGTCCGAAGCCGAGGTGGCCGAGGTTTGCGGGGCGATTCGCGCTTTTTATGGCGAGCGTTGCTAAAGCAAGGGGCTTCACCAGCCGGATTGGCGCTTATGCCCGGTCGCAAGCAATAGGAATCTATATCACCAGAGGGGGCGCAGAGAACACGGAGGAAGTGGGGAGGCCGCAGTGTTGACATCGCTTTCAAGCGCGGCAAGGGTCTGGGGCGTCGTGACTGTAAGCCCGCGCAAAGAGCAGGCCGTGGCGGCGCTTCTGGTCCAGCAGGGGCTTGATGCCTACTGCCCCATGTTCAAAGGACGGCGCGCCGGCGCCAGAACGGTCCCGCTTTTCCCCGGGTATCTATTTGCAAGGCTCTCGCCGCGCCTTGAGCTTGCGCCCTTGTGCCGGATTCCCGGCGTGCGCCGGCCGCTAATGTTCAACGGCCACCTGGCTTGCATCGAACCCGAGATGATAGAACGGTGGAAGCGGCGAGAAGGCGGGCGCGGCTATCTAGCGCCAGATTCTCCGCCTCCCTTCGCGCGCGGCCAGAAGGTTCGTTTCGAGAAGGGAATTTTCACCGGCATGGAGGGCACGGTCCTTGACGTGTTGCCATCAAAGGAGCGAGTCCGGCTGCTGCTTGAATATCTTGGCGGCACCATGAAGGTGGAGGCGGACGGAGATCAGCTCAAGTGAAACGGTGGGCCACGCTGGGGAGCCAAGATGAGTGCTGAGAAGAAGCGGTTTTTTGTTTGCGCGGTCCTGGCTGGCGGAAGCGGCACGCGGCTTTGGCCATTGAGCACCGCCACGCGCCCGAAACCGTTCGTCCCCTTGGGCGATATGGGCACGCTTTACGAAGCCACGGTATCTAGGGCCAAAGCCCTCGGTGGAGAGACCGTCACCGTCGCGGGCGAGCCTCTTCGCCCGCTTTGCGAGGCTCCAGGGGTGAGGGTCCTTTTGGAACCGGCGCGGCGAAACACAGCGGCGGCGGTCGCGCTGGCCGCATGCGACGCCATCAAGCGCCATGGAGATGGCGCGATCCTTCTCGTTCTTCCCTCGGACCATGCCATCGAAGGCGATTTCTCCGGAACGGTAAATAGTCTCGCGGGGCTTTGCGAGAGCGAAGGCGCCCTGGGCGTAATGGGCATTGAGCCTTCAGGGCCCGAGACCGGGTACGGCTATCTTGAGGCGGCGGAGCCGCTTGAAAGCGGATTTCGCCTCGCCAGATTCGTCGAGAAGCCGGATCGCGCCAAGGCTGAAACGATGATAGCCAGTGGACGCTTCGCGTGGAATTCCGGCATGTTCGTCTTTCCGCTTGTGGCCCTGCGCGAAGCCATGCGCCGCCACTGCCCCGAAATCTGGTCCGCCGCCGAGGGCGTGGTTTTGCGAGGCGACGACGCGGCGTTTCGCGCGCTGCGCCCTATAAGCGTTGATTACGCGCTTATGGAAAAAGCGGAGAGGACCGTCATGGTTCGCGCCCGGTTTTCGTGGAGCGACGTGGGCAACTTCGCCTCGCTTTACGCGATTTTGCCGAAAGACGCAAACGGAAATGCCGGTTGGGGACCGGGGCGCGCCGAGTCCTGCCGGAATTGCCTCTTGATAACAAGCCGCAAAGAAACGCTGCTTCGCGGATTGGACGGGATCGCCTTCGTGGAGACAGGGGAGGGAAGACTCGCCGTTCCCCTTTCGCAAAGCGAGCAGATCAGAGAAGGAGTGGAGGCGATCACCGCAAAGCGATAGCTTGCTGAAGGGGGTAAGCCCTGGAAGGGACTTTTATCGGCCTGCTGGTCCTCGCCGTTCTCGTAATGCCCGTCGTGGCCCTCGCCGTCGCCATCTTTGCCGCCGTTCGCGCCTCGCGGCTTGAGAAATCCTCGTTGGAGAAAAGCGAGGAGATTCAACGGGAGGTGAACTTCCTCAGGGATCTGGTGAGGAAGAGGGATAAGCGGCTTGCTGAAATCGAGTCGCTGATTGCAGGGGCCGCGGCTGTTCCAGCAGCCCCGGCAGCCCCGGCCGCCACGGAACCACAGCCGCCGGCCACTGTTTCTCCTCCTGCCGCCACGGCACCTTCAGCACCGATTAAAACGCCGGAACCGCCGCCACCCGCTCGTCCACAAGCGCCGCCCGCGGTCCAGGCGACGCCGCCGCCAAGAATAGCAAGCGGCGCCGTTTTGCCGCCGCCACCTCATCCGCCGTCCCCTCCGGCCAAGCCTTCACTTGGGTTCGAGGAGCTTCTTGGCACCAAAGGCCTCGTCTGGGTAGGCGCGGTGGCGTTGGCTCTGGCCGGGGTTTTTCTGGTGAAACTCTCCATTGACATGGGGCTCTTGAGCCCGGCGGTTCGGATCATCCTGGGAGTCCTCTTTGGCATTGGGCTCCTTGGCCTGGGCGAAGCCTTGCGCAAAAGGTATTCGCTGATATCCCAAGGCTGTTCCGCCGCCGGCATCGCCGACCTTTTCGCCTGCTTTCTTGCCGCCGTGAACCTGTACAAGTTGATAGGGCCTTTGGCCGGGTTCGGCCTGATGGCTTTGACGACGGCGGTCGCCGTCGCCCTTTCGCTCCGCCAGGGGCCCCTTGTCGCCGTGCTCGGCCTCATCGGGGGCTTCTTCACGCCATACTGGATCCACATAGGCGAGCCGCGCCCAGCGCCGCTGTTCGGGTACCTTTTCATGTTGGAAGCCGGGCTGCTGCTGGTCACGAGAAAGAGGCGCTGGTGGCCGCTCGCGGCCTTGACGCTTTTGGGCTCCGTGCTCTGGGTCGCGGCCTGGCTGGCGGTGGTTTTCAAACCGGAACACGCCGTCTGGCTGGGCTTTTTCCTCCTCGCCTCAGTCGCCGCCTTCCTTGGGTCCGGCTTTGCAGGTGGCGCAGCAAGGGCCTGGGGCGACGTGAAGATACCTTTGGGGCTTGGTTACGGCGCGGCGGGTTCCGCGCTGGTTCTGCTGGCCGCCCTCGCCGGCGCTGGCCATTACGGAACTACCGAATGGGCCTTCCTTGGAATGATGGGCGCCGCCTGCCTGGTGCTGGGCAGAAGCGACTCGTCCTTTGAAGGGCTGGCGTGGATGGCCGCGGCGATCCCTGCTCTGATGCTCATCTCCTGGAGCGCGGCGATCGAACCGGCCCAGACTTCAAGGTTCGTGATGACCTCTCTTTTGATGGGCCTTCTCTTCTCCGCGGGCGCCTATGCCGCGTTATGGAGGGCCGTTCACTCAGGGCGTTGGGCCTCGCTATCGGCCGCGTCGGCGATAATCTATTTTCTTGTCACATACCAAGGCTCGTCTCGGCTCGTGGAGGGTTTCCACTGGGGGTTGCCATCACTGTTTATCGGCGCCGCCTATCTTGTCGCGGCGCTTCCGGTCGCCAGGCAGAGAGGCGCCCTTAAAGGAGGAGAGGAGGCCCTGGCTGCAATGGCAGTAAGCATCACCGCCTTCGTCAGCCTCGCGGTGCCGATGGAACTTGAGCGCCAGTGGCTATCGGTGGCGTGGGCCATCGAGGTGGCAGCCCTCTGCTGGCTGGGAGGCAAGCTCAAAGTCGCGGCCCTTGGCCACCTTGCCTGGGCGATGGCCGCGCTGGTTGCGGCGCGCCTGCTTATGAACCCGGCCGTTCTTGCGTATCCGATAGGAACGACGCCCGTCTTCAACTGGCTTCTTTACGGCTACGGCATTCCACTTTTGGCCTTCGCCGCTGGCGCTTGCCTCTGCGCAAAGGAGAGCCCCAAGCTCTCGCAAGCCCTACAGTGGGGCTCGATCGCCTTCGGCTTCGCCTTGGCCAGCCTTGAAATTCGCCACTACTTTCACCCTTCCGGGCTGGCCAGTGGCTCGCTCTATCTCGCCGAATGGGGCTCCTATGTTTCGGCATGGCTTGCCCTGGGCCTCGGACTTACGGCGGCGTTCAAGCGGTGGCCTATCACAAGCATTGAACTGTCAGGCAGGATTCTGGCGGCCTTGGGGATTTTTGCCGCGCTCTTCGGCCCCTGCCTCATCGCGAATCCACTATGGGAACACCATTCCGTGGGAGCAACGCCCATCTTCAATTCGCTGCTTTTTGTTTACGGGCTTCCGGCGATCTTGGTGTTCGCCATCGCGGCGTCCAGCCTCTCAAGCGGGAACTCCCTCCTCTCGAAAGCGGCAGGCGTCAGCGGCCTCATCCTTCTCTTCGTCCTTCTCACGCTTGAAATCCGTCAGGCATACCACGGCGCCGAGCTTTGGAACGGGGCCACTCCAAGCTCGGAAAATTACGCCTACTCGGCGGCGTGGGTGCTTTTCGGAACGGCGCTTCTTATCGTGGGGATATTTAAGAGCTACCCGGTCTTTCGCTACGCGTCGCTGTCGGTCATGCTGCTGGCGGTTGCCAAGGTCTTTCTTTACGACATGGGGAACTTGCCCGGCATTTACCGCGTTTTGTCATTCCTTGTGGTCGGCGCGTTCCTGATCTTCCTGGCTTTTCTCTACCAGAAGTTTGTTTACAAAGGGAGCGCGGCATGAAAATTAACGGGAATATTCTAGCCGCCTTGGTTCTGGCCTTTGCCGTCTCCGCGGCTTCCAAGGCGCCTCTCCTCTTCAGGTTCACACGTACACTGCCGGTGCAGTCATCCGGCTGGGTGAAGGTCCCGGTTGACCCGGTCACTCGCGGCCACATGACTCCTGATGGACGCGACTTGAGGCTTTACGATCCTTCCGGCGAGGAAGTGGGCTACCAGCTTCTGTCCTCCCCGGTTTCAAAGGGAGCCGCTGAAGCGCGGGCGATGGCCGTTACTGAAGCGGCGGGAGGGTGGAACCTTGACTTCGACCTGGGGCCCGAAGTAACGGCGCACGACGCGTTCCGGTTCGAGTTCTCCAACCATGTGGCCGCGCAAGGATGCCGCCTCTTCTCCAGCGCCGGCGGCTCCTCGTGGAAACCGCTGGCGGCTGGCGATTTGTTCAGGCTTGGGGAGGCAAAGGATCTGGCCGAGACGGTTCTTGCCTACTCACCATCGAGTGACCGCTACCTGAGGCTCTGGTGGCCGAAAGGGGCGGGATTTCCGGACGTGCGCAACGCCTCGGTCTTAAAGGCCGCTCTTCCCATGGAACCGCCGCAGAGGCTAGGCCTCTCGTTCCAGCCCTGCGAAAAGTCAGCCGGAACCAACGGCTACTTCATTTCCCTCCCTGGCCCCGGCGTGCCGTTGCGGGGGCTGGATTTGCGCTGGAGCGGGCCGGAGGCCGCGGCCTATCGCCTCTACGTAGCGGGCGAAGGAGTTTGGAACGTTGTAGCCGAAGGGACGCTGGCCTTGGGCGAAAAAGGCGCGGCGCGCGTGACGCTTTCGGTTGACGAGGCTCCAGAGGGCAGGCTAAAGCTGGAATTGAGCGCTGGAACGGCGCGGCCGCCAGTCCTTGAGGAAGTATTCGGCGAGTTCGAGCCGCAGTGGCTCTTATTCACCGCCCAACAAAGCGGCCTCTATCTGCTTGCCTACGGCAACGCGGGATTGGCTCCGCCGCGCTACCCAGCGGCGGCGCCTCCAGTTGCCCTTGGGGCCATGGCACTTGTCAGCCCTGGCCCCGAGAAGGCGCAGCCGATGCCGGAGGCACCAGCCCGGTCCGCCGGTCCAGGCGCGCCGATGCCAAAACAGCCCTTTTCCGCGTCGTGGCCGGTCGTCACCGCCGCCAAGCCGGGACAGCTCATCCGGCTTGAAATCCCAGGCGAGGTTTACGACGTGGCCCAGCCGTCGCTCGGCGATTTACGCATCTCCTGCGAGGGCCGCCAGGTTCCCTACGTTTTATATTCGGCGCCATCTCCAGCGCTTGTAACGGCTCTTCGCGGCGTAGCGCCGGCTCCCGCAGGTTCGGGAAAAAGCGAAGTCAGCCTGCCGCTTCCACAGAAGAGTCTTCCGCTTTCTTCCATTGAAATGTCCTCCAATGCTTCTGTTTTTGAAAGGAGCGTGGAGGTTTCAGGTCAGCAGGCTGATGCAAGGCCCGGCATGGAGGATAGAGCCTCGGCGACGCTTGCCTATGGGGATTTTGTTTGTCCAGGCCAGGGGGAGTTGCCGTGCCGCCTCGGTTTGTGCATTTACGGCACGCGCGGCCTGTCCGGCCTTCGCGTGGTTTTTAGCGACGGAGACAACCCGCCGCTTCCTTCGCTGGACATTTCCGTCTGGCGGAGGCGGCACGTCCTCATATTCTTCCTCCCCGCCGGAGAGGCAAGGCTTTTGGCCGGCGCGCCGTTGCTTGGGCGGCCCCTCTACGACATCGCTTCGCTTCAGGAGCAACTGCTCTCGCTGCCCGCGGAGATTGCCACGCTTGGCGGCCTTGAAGGAGCGCGCGCGGCGGAGCCAACGGCCGTGAAGTGGGCGCTGGCGGCAATTTTTGCCATAGCTGGCCTTGTGCTCGCCGTGCTGTTGGCACGACTTATCAAACATTCGCCGCAAAGTTGATTCGGTGTTACCATGGCATGGGAGGCCAAAATTGGCTGGAGACATCCTTTCGGTTTGTAGCCTGATGGAAGAGATGGAAGAGACGATGGCCGAGCTTTACAAGGAGATGTCCCATGCCTTTTCGTCAGACGAAGAGGCCTCCGCGCTCTTTGCCCGCCTGTCGCGCGAGGAGATGGGCCACAAGCTTTCGATTCAGTTGGAGCGCCGCATCATAAAGCAAAACCCCAAGATATACAAAGGCAAAGAATTGAGCGCCGAGGTTGTAAAGCAGGCGACGGCCGCGGCGCAAGAACTGAAGCGGAACTTGCGCGGCCTATCCTTGCGAGAAGCGGTCTCGCGGGTCCTCGCCCTAGAGGAGTCGGGCGCGGAGCAACACTGCAAGGGCGGGAGCGACGAGATTCCCCCGGCGCTTGGGCGCCTCTTGTCCAATTTGCGCGCGGGCGACAAGGCTCACCTTGAAGCGCTGGAAGCGTTCGCCAAGCGGCGGGGGGTTG